>NZ_DASUHS010000251.1:0-12471 GCF_036273375.1 Mycobacterium sp.
CCGGTGATCACGACGACCTTGCCGCGGACCTTGTGGCCAATCGAAGCCGTGTCTGCCATGCCGGTCCCCTCCAGATTCTTGACGGGTGTCAACTAGACAACGGGCTAAGCACAGCACTCGAAGTCGCCCCGCGCAACAATCCCCGTTGCCGCGGTTGCGGACTGGGCGCCCGCGCGGCCCGACGATTCAGCTCAGGGCAAACCAGACCAGGCTGGCGCCGCCGGCCAGGGCGCAGTAGATCGCGAACGGCGTGAGCGTCCGGGTCTCGAAATACCGCGTCAGGAAGCGCACGGCGAGATAGGCGCAGATGAACGAGGCGACACTGCCGGCCAGCACCTGGCCACCGATTCCGGCACCGAGCGGCCCGAAGAGTTCCGGGATCTTGTACACGCCCGCGGCCAGAATGATCGGCGTCGCAAGCAAGAAGGAAAAGCGGGCGGCGTCTTCGTGCGACAAGCCCCGCCACAGGCCGGCCACGATGGTGATCCCCGAACGGCTGATACCGGGCAGCAGCGCGAGTATTTGCGCCGCACCGATCACCACGCCGCGGGCCAGGGGGAGTTGCGCGAGCCGATGGTCGGAGGCCTCGTCGCCGCGTTCGGGTTCGTCGCCGGCCACCGCGGGCTCACCCGGAGTGGGCGCGATGCGCCTGCGAAGCACCTCGCCCACGTAGAGCGCGATGCCGTTGAGTAACAGGAAGGCCGCCGCGGGGACGGGCTTGCCCAACGTGGTGCGGAACAGCTGTTCGAGCGCCAGCCCGGCCAGACCCACCGGGATGGTGCCCCCCACGATCAGCCACGCCAGCCGTTCGTCGGGCGTCTGGATCCGCCGATGGCGCAGCGACGTGAAGAACCCCGTCAGGATGCGCACCCAGTCACGCCAGAAGAACACCAGCAGCGCGGCGGCGGTGGCCACATGCAGGCCCACGATGAACGCGAGGTACGGCGATTTGGGGGCGGACACGTTGAGGTCCTGGGCCCATCGCCCGCCGACCAGCGCCGGCACCAGCACCGCGTGCCCCAGGCTGGAGACCGGGAACAGCTCGGTGACGCCTTGGAACGCGCCGACCACGACGGCCTCGACGTAGCTCAGGTGCACGGTCATAGTGATGCCTCCATGAGACGACGGGTAGGGCCTGGCGGATCGGCCTGTGACGATAGCCGACGCCGGGCCGGCACGGACCTTCGAGTGAGCGTTGCCCAATGGCCGATGGCGCAGACACCGAATCAGCTTGCCCACCGGGCACTTTGGCCGTCGCGGTGGTCGCTCGACGAAGGGAATGGCCGTCGCGTAGCGGCCTGACCAGGCGGGTACGGTGTGCAGATGGCCGACGGGTTGCTCGATGCCGTGCGCGTCCTCGACTTGTCGAGCGGCGTCGCGGACGCGGTCACCCGGCTGTTCGCCGACCTGGGCGCCGACGTCCTCAAGGTGGAGCCGCCGGGCGGTTGCCTGGGACGCGATGCGCTGCCCACCCTGCGTGGCGCCAGCATTCCGTTCGCCGTGCACAACGCCAACAAGCGCAGTGCGGTGCTCGATCCGTTCGATGACGAGGACTGCGCCCGCTTTTTGGACCTGGCCGCCGAGGCCGACATCGTCGTGGACACCGGCGCCGACGAGCGCGGGGCCATGTTCGGGACCTCGGGTGAGGAGCTGGCGGCGCGCTGTCCCCACCTGGTGGTGCTGTCGATCACGGACTTCGGCGCGACGGGTTCGCGGTCGTCATGGCGTGCCACCGATCCCGTGTTGTACGCGATGTGTGGCGCACTGTCGCGGTCCGGCCCCACCATCGGCACCCCGGTGTTGCCGCCGGACGGTATCGCGTCGGCGACCGCCGCCGTTCAGGCGGCGTGGGCCACGCTCGCCGCGTACTACAACCGATTGCGCTGCGGCACAGGTGATTACATCGACTTCTCCTGGTTCGACGCCGTCGTCATGGCCCTCGATCCCGCGTTCGGCGCGCACGGGCAGGCCGCCGCCGGCGTCCGCCGCAGCGGGCGGTGGCGGGGCCGGCCGAAGAATCAGGACGCGTACCCGATTTATCCGTGCCAGGACGGTTACGTCCGGTTGTGTGTGATGGCGCCGCGGCAGTGGCGTGGCCTGCGGCGCTGGCTGGGGGAGCCGGCGGAGTTTCAGGACCCGAAGTACGACGCGATCGGTGCGCGCTTCGCGGCCTGGCCGCAAATCAGCCAGCTGATTGAGGAGTTGTTCGCCGGACAGACCATGAAGGACTTGGTCGCCGCCGGCCAGGCGAACGGGGTGCCGATCGCCGCGGTGCTGACGCCCGCACGGATCCTGGGGTCCGAACACTTCCAGGCGGTGGGCGCCATCACCGACGCCGAACTCGTCCCGGGCGTGCGCACCAGCGTGCCGACCGGATATCTCGTCGTCGACGGCCGGCGTGCGGGTTTTCGGACGCCGGTGCCGGCCGCGGGATACGACGAACCGTATTGGCGCGGCAATCCATCGGTGGTGCCGTCGTCATCGGGCCGGCTCGGCGACTATCCCTTTGCCGGGCTGCGGATTCTCGATCTGGGCATCATCGTCGCCGGCGGCGAGCTGAGCCGCTTGTTCGGCGACCTGGGTGCCGATGTCATCAAAATCGAAAGCCCCGATTACCCGGACGGATTGCGGCAGGCCCGGATCGGCGATGCCATCAGCGAGTCGTTCGCCTGGACGCACCGCAATAACCGGGGATTGGGACTGGATCTGCGCAGCGCCGAGGGCAAGAAGATCTTTGGCCGCCTGGTGGCCGAGGCCGACGCGGTGTTCGCCAACTTCAAACCGGGAACCCTTACAGCACTGGGCTTTTCCTACGATGAGCTGCGTGTCATCAACCCGCGGATCGTGCTGGCCGAAAGCAGCGCGTTCGGCGATACGGGGCCGTGGAGCGCGCGGTTGGGGTACGGTCCACTGGTCCGCGCGACCACCGGGGTCACCCGGCTCTGGACGTCCGACGGTACTGAGAGCGAAGCCGGCACGGGCAGGCACGGGTTCTACGACGCGACGACGGTCTTTCCCGACCACGTGGTGGGGCGGGTCACGGCGATCGGGGCCCTGGCCGCACTGATCCACCGCGACCGGGCCGGCCGGGGAGCCCACGTGCACGTCTCGCAGGCCGAAGTCGTGGTCAATCAGCTCGACACGCTGTATGTCACCGAAGCCGCGCTGGCCGCGGGCGTCGCTCAGATCCGCCAGGACACCAGTCTGCATGCGGTCTACCCCTGCGCGGGCGACGACGAATGGTGCGTCATCTCGATCCGGTCCGACGATGAATGGCGCCGCGCCGCTTCGGTTTTCGACCATGCCGGGTGGGCGGACGACCCGCGCTTCGCCACCGGCGAAGCGCGGCTGTCCCATCGCGGCGAGCTGGTGGAGCTGGTCTCCGGCTGGACCCGCACACGAACGCCTCTGCGGGCGGCCGAACTGCTGCAGTCGGCCGGCGTCGCGGCCGGGCCGATGAACCGCCCGCCGGACATACTCGAGGACCGGCAGCTGATCGCGCGAAACGTCTACAGCCCCATGGTGCATCCGCTGATCGAAAGTCCGTTGCCGGCCGAGACGGGGCCGGCGCCATTCCGCCACATCCCGGCGGCCCGCCAGGCCCCCGCACCCCTGCCCGGCCAGGACACCGCCGAGATCTGCCGAGGCCTGCTCGGAATGAACCCCGCGGATATCCAGCGGCTGATCGACGACGGCGTCCTGTCCATCCCGACCGACACCGCTTAGCGGTCGGCGCACGACGCCCGGCGAGGCCCGCCACAACGGCCAGATCCATAGCCACGCTAAATTCGTTCCCATGAGCGTCGACCCCCGGACCCCGGTGTTGATCGGCTATGGCCAGGTCAACCATCGCGACGAGATCGACCCGGAAACCCGCTCGGTCGAGCCGATGGACCTGATGGTGGCCGCGGCCCGGCAGGCGGGTGGTGCCGCGGTGATCGAGGCCGTGGATTCCATCCGCATCGTGAACATCCTGTCGGCCCAGTATCGGGACCCGGGCCTGTTGCTCGGCCAGCGAATCGGCGCCCGGAACTTCACCACGTTGTACAGCCCCGTCGGCGGCAACGTGCCGCAGTCGCTGGTCAACCAGGCCTGCCTGGACATCCAGCGGGGCCGGGCCAAAGTGGTGCTGCTGGCCGGCGCCGAAACCTGGCGCACCAGGCGCGGGCTGCGGGCCAAGGGCGGCAAGCTGGTGTGGACCGAACAGGACCACTCGGTCCCGATGGCCGAGATCAGCGGTGACGACGTCCCGATGGCCGGCGACGCCGAGATCAGGATTTCCCTCGATCGGCCTGCCTACGTCTACCCGATGTTCGAGGAGGCGCTTCGGATCACCAACGGCGAGTCGATCGGCGATCACCTCAAGCGCATCGGAGCGCTGTGGGCACGGTTCAATGCCGTCGCGGTGGACAACCCCAACGCCTGGATCCGCAAACCGTCGGGCGCCGACGAGATCAGCCAGGCGGGCCCGCAGAACCGGATGATCAGTTGGCCCTACACCAAGCTGATGAACTCCAACAACATGGTCGACCAGGGCGCCGCGCTCGTCCTGACCTCGGTCGGGGAGGCCACGCGGCTGAAGATCCCCGCCGAGCGCTGGGTGTTTCCGCACGCGGGCACCGACGCCCACGACACCCCGTCCATCGCCGAGCGCCACGAACTGCACCGCTCGACGGCGATCCGGATCGCCGGTGCTCGGGCGCTGGAACTGGCCGGTTTGGGGATCGACGACATCGATTACGTCGACCTGTACTCCTGCTTTCCCTCCGCGGTTCAGGTGGCGGCGTCCGAGCTCGGGTTGGGCGTTGACGACCCCGCCCGTCCACTGACGGTCACCGGGGGGCTGACGTTCGCGGGCGGACCCTGGAGCAATTACGTGATGCATTCGATTGCCACTATGGCGGAGTTGCTGGTGGCCAATCCGGGCCGGCGCGGCCTCATCACCGCCAACGGCGGTTACCTGACCAAACACAGCTTCGGGGTCTACAGCACCGAGCCGCCCGCCGAATTCCGTTGGGAAGACACGCAACCGGCCGTCGATCGGGAGCCGACGACGGACGCGGTGGTCGAGTGGGAAGGCGTCGGCACCGTCGAAGCCTGGACGACGCCATTCGACCGCGACGGCCAGCCCGAGAAGGCATTTCTGGCCGTGCGTACGTTCGATGGGTCGCGCGCGCTGGCCGTGGTCACCGATCGCGCCACGGCGCAGGCATCGGTGCGTGAAGATATCGGTGGCGCCAAGGTTGCCGTCGCCGCGGACGGCAGCGCCACGCTGCAATAGCCCCGGCCGACCGCATCACGCAAGGTGGCCGAACCGTTACCGGACTAACGGTCGCGTAGCCCATGCCTGCTTGCCTATTGTTGAGGACTGAGGGTTGGGGGAGGTGAGCCCAGGTGCACATCCTGGTTACCGACGCCACCGGCGCACTCGGGCGGCTGGTCGCTGGGCAGCTGATCGCTGCCGGGCACACGGTTACCGGCATTGCTGAGCTTCCCCATCCGTGCCTGGACCGCAACGTCGACTTCGTTTGCGCGTCGCTGCGCGACCGGGTCCTGCGGGAGCTGACCGACGAAGCCGATGCGGTGATCCACCTGGCGCCCATCGACCCCTCCGTCCCCGGCAGCGCGGACGTGGACGGCCTGGCGCGGGTGACCGACGCGGCCGCCCGCGCCGGTTCCCGGCTGCTGTTCGTGTCGCAGGCCGCCGGCCTGCCTGACCTGTATCGACCGGCCGAGGACCTGGTGGCCTCGAGCTGGGGCCCGACCGTGGTCGTCCGGATCGCACCACCGGTCGGTCGCCAACTCGACTGGATGGTGTGCCGTACCGTGGCCACCCTGGTGCGCGCCAAGGCCTCGGCTCAGCCCATGCGGGTGCTGCACCTCGACGACCTGATGCGCTTTTTGGTTCTGGCGTTGAACACGGACCGCACCGGTGTCGTGGACCTCGCCAGCCCGGACACCGTCAATCTGATCACCGCATGGCGGGTGCTGCGAGCGACCGACCCGCGATCCCGGCCGCATCGGGTGCGCAGCTGGTCACAACTGATTCCTGAAATGAATGTTTCGGCGGCACAAGAGGATTGGTCGTTCGATTTCGGCTGGTACGCACTGGACGCGGTCGCCGATACCGCGCGCGGACTCGTCGGCCGCCGGCTCGACACCGCGGGCGCGATCAACCACGGCGGACGGCTCGCGCTCCCGGTCGAGGTGCTGGCACACCCCCGGCGGCCAGCTGACAGCGCTCACAACGCGGCACCCGAAGGCATCGAGGGCGAATTCGACGACCAGATCGATCCGCGGTTTCCGGTCTTCAGCGGCTCCGCCCTCAACGAGGCGCTGCCTGGACCGCTCACGCCGATAACGCTGGACGTGCAGCTCAGTGGGCTGCGCACCGCGAGCCGGATGTTGGGTCAGATGCTTGCGCTAGGCGGCGCGGTCGACGAGGAATGGGGCAGCAGGGCCATCGCGGTGTTCGGCCATCGCCCCTACGTCGGGGTGTCGGTCAACATGGTCGCCGCCTCCCAGCTGCCCGGTTGGGACCAGGAGGCCGTCGCCCGCGACGCCCTGGTCGGCCGGCCCCACGTCGGTGATCCGCTGCCGTTCGGTGAGCCTGCACTGGCGGGCGGCGCGCTCGGCTCGGTCGCCAAGGCGGTTGCCGCGGGACGGTCGGTGGCTGCGCTGCGCCATCTGCGGGCCGACACCCGCGCCTACGGCGCCGCCGCGACAGCGGAGCACCTCGGTGCCGGCGAGCTGGCGTTGCTGCCGGAGGCGGTGCTGGAAGTTCGGCTGCGGCTGCTGCGCGACCGCATTCACCAGGGCTGGATCCTCAACGCACTGTGGTTGATCGATGCCGGCGTCAGCGCCGCGGCGCCGGTGCGTAGCCAGGCGCGTCGCGGTGTGCCCGGGGTGGGCATGATCACCGACAGCGATCTCGTCGCCGCGGAGATCGCCGAGTTGGCGGCCGCGCTGCGGGCCGACCCGCCGTTGTGTGCGCTG
This sequence comes from Mycobacterium sp., assembly GCF_036273375.1. Taxonomy (GTDB): domain Bacteria; phylum Actinomycetota; class Actinomycetes; order Mycobacteriales; family Mycobacteriaceae; genus Mycobacterium. The sequence continues at coordinate 6,997 of NZ_DASUHS010000251.1, forward strand.
GCGGAGGAGGGCAACCTCGCGAGCATTCGCGCGTTGTCGCCGACGACCGCAGCCGCCGTGGATGCCGCCGTCGCGCGGATCGGACACCGCGGCCCGGGGGAGGCCGAGCTGGCCAGCGCGACATTCGCCGACGACCCGACGATGTTGCTGATCGCCGCGGCTGCAGCCGCCGCACAGCCCGCGCCGGTACTGACGCATGACGGCCGGTTGGCCGCCCGCGCCCGCGGCTCGCGGGAGCTGGCGCACGACACCACGATGCGCTTCACACATGAGCTCCGGATGACGTTGCGCGCCTTGGGTTCCCTGCGTGTCGAAACGGATTTGATCGACGACGTTGACGACATGTACTACTTGACCTGCAACGAACTGGTCACGCTGCCCGGCGATGCGCGGCTGCGGATCAAGCGCCGCCGCACCGAACGGGAACGGTTGCAGGTGCAATGCCCACCCGACGTCATCGACGGGACGTGGGCTCCGGTGCAGCGCAGCGCTGACGACTCCGGCGCCGAGCAAACTGTCAGTTGACGGTCAGCCGAGCAGATCGGTCAGCGACGACCGCGGATCGCGTAACTTGTCGACGTCGACCGGGGCTTGGGACCGGATCAGAGCTTTGACGTCATCGAGCACGTCCCAGACATTGACGTTCATTCCGGCCAGCACCCGGTCGTCGCCGTCGAGCCAGAACGCGACGAATTCGCGCCCGGCGACGTCGCCGCGAAACACCACCCGATCGAAGCTGGGCGCGTGCCCGACGTATTCCATGCCGAGGTCGTATTGGTCGGTGAAGAAATATGGCAGCTCCGCGTATTCGCCTGGCGTGCCGAGCATCCCGGCCACCGCGACCACGGGCTGCTTGAGCGCATTGGCCCAGTGCTCGGTGCGGATGCGGGTGCCGAAGAGCGGGTGTTGGGCCGCGGCGATGTCGCCGACGGCATAGATGTCGGGGTCACTGGTGCGCAACGAGGCATCGACCAGGACCCCGCCGTCACCCATGGACAGTCCGGCCTGTTCGGCGAGTTCGGCGTTCGGCTTGGCGCCCACGGCCACCAGCACGGCGTCGGCCGCGATGGTCGCCCCGTCGCGGGTCCGCAGACCGGTCGCGGCTCCGTCCGCCCGGGTGATCTCTTCGACCTGAGTCTCGAGCCGCAGATCCACCCCGTGCTCGCGATGCAAGGTGGCAAACACTTCGCCGACGGTTTCTCCCAATGCGGCCAGCAGGGGTTGCTTGGCCGTCTCGACCACGGTGACGTCGACGCCGCGCTGACGGGCGCCGGCGGCAACCTCCAGCCCGATCCATCCGGCGCCCACGACGGCCAGCGACGCCCCTTCGGTCAGAACGGAATTCAATGCCACCGCGTCTTCATAGGTGCGCAGATAATGGACGCGGGCGGCGTCCGAGCCCGGTAGCGGCGGACGCCGCGAGGCCGAGCCGGTCGCCAGCAGCAGCTTGTCGTAATGAACGGTGGTGCCGTCGGCTAGACCCACGGTGTGGCCGGCGGCGTCGAGGTCCGAGGCTCGGGTGCTGAGCCGTAGGTCGACGTTGTTGTCCCGGTACCAACCGGAGTTGCGCACGGTGAAATCGGTCAACGACTTCTTTCCGGCCAGATACTCCTTCGACAGCGGGGGCCGCTCGTAGGGCAGATACTCCTCGTCGGCGAACATCATGATGTGGCCATCGAAGTCGTTGTCGCGCAACGCTTCTACGGCTTTAGCCGCGGCGAGTCCACCGCCGATGATGACGAAGCTGGTCGAGCGGGCCATGATGGATGCTCCGATCTTTCGAAGGATTCCAGCCTACTCGTGCGCGCTCAACCCAAAAGCTCGCGCAAGGCCAGCGCATTGCGGACCGCGTGGCCACCCAGGTCGTTGTTGAAATACATCCACACGTCCCTACCGTCGCCGTCCCACTGGGCGATTCGATCGGCCCAGCGCCGCAAGTCGCTGTCGGAATACGAGCCGGCGTAGTTGGTTTCCGGATCCGGGCCGTGCATCCGGATGTACACCAGGTCGGTCGTCGCCCGGGGGATGCACTCGAGCCCGAGCCCGCTCATCACCACATAGGCGGCGCGCCGGTGTTGCAGTAACTCGAACACGGCGGGGTCGTTCCACGACGGGTGCCGCAGTTCAACGGCGACGCGGATCGATTCGGGCATGAGGGCCAGGAACGAATCCAGGCGGGCGTCGTCGCGCTGCTGCTGGGGATGCAATTGCACAAGCAGCACCCCGTGCCGGTCACCCAGCAGACCCCAACAACGCTCGAACCGCTCGATCCACGGCTCGGGTGAGGCCAGCCGGCGGTAGTGTGTCAACCCGCGATGCGCCTTCACCGACATGGTGAAGCCCTCCGGCAGCTGCCGGCGCCAACCGGTGAAGGTCGAATCCTGGGGCCACCGGTAGAAACTCGCGTTCAGCTCGACGGTGTCGAACACCTCGATGTAGCGGGCGAGCCGGCGTCCCGACGGCGTTCCGGTCGGGTATAGTACGTCGACCCAATGGTTGTACGACCACCCCGAGGTACCGATGCGTATGGTCACGGGCCGCTCAGCCGGCAACCCGCTGACGCACATCGTCGTCTAGCGACGCCCTGACCAGGGCGGCGGCCAGCCGCGCATTGGCCTGCGGTGCAAGCGATCCCAGTTCCTTCGGTTCGGCGGGCAAACCCAGTTGCTTGGCGGTGCCGGTGGTGCGTTCGTCGAAATACGGCCGCACCCACGTCCACACGTCCTGTACCTCGCGCAGGTAGATGTCGGCACCGATGTCGCCGATTCCCTTGAATTCCTTCAGCATTCGTCTGGCCGCCGCCCGGTCGTGCCGGCTGCGATCGCCCAGTCGGCGCAGATCACCGGCGTAGTCGTCACGAACGCGGTCGGCCATTTCGGCGAGCCGGGTGGCAGAGCTCTCGTCGTAGCGCACGTAGTGCGCCCGCCCGAACGCGTCGATCATGGTTTGCCGGTCCGCGTCCTGCACGGCTTTGGGTGTCCGCAAGCCGGCCTTGAACAGTTCACGCGCGGCGGCCGTGGCGATGCCCGCATCGATCGGCTTGCTGGCAAGCATGCACAGGACCAGGAGCTGAAACAGTGGCATCGGCTTGTCGCTCATCGTGATACGCGCCTGAGCGGCATAGGTCGTGCCGGCAACGGCGAGCAGTCGTCGCACCCGGTTGTCCATACGCATCCACGTACCCGCGCCCTGCGCGAACAAACCGGACGCTACTTGGGCGGCAGGCTGCGTGCGTAACCGACTCCGCGGGTGACCCAACTGCCAAGCTGGCGTTTGGTTTGCACGCCGGCGGCCGCTACGCGCAACCAGCCGGGGGCTTCCCGACCGGCCATCACCATCGGGCTGACGTGAGCACGTTCGGCGAGCTTGTCGGTGTCTTCCCGCGGCACCCGCACCAGCAGCCCGCCCTGGCCGCTGACGGCCACCGACATGTTGCCGTTGATCAGAAACGCCAGGCCGCCGAACATGCGTTTCTCTTCGACGCCGGGCTCAGTGCCGAGGAGCTCGCGGATCCGGTTGGCCAGGTCTTCGTCGTAGGCCATGCGCCGACCATAGACCCGCTGACTGACCGATGTGGCGGCGTCAGTCCAGATCGACGCGGATGGTCAGCAGGTCGCTGCCCATCAGGCGCACCACCGCGCTGTTCATTCGCGGCAGGTTGCCCAGCCGCTGCACGGCGTCATCGTCGGGCAGCAGGTGCGCCGTCCCATTGCGCCATCGCCCGCCTACCCGCACGCGGACAGCGGGATTGGATTTGATGTTGCGGACATAATCCGAATGCTCGCCGTGTTCGGAGACCATCCAGAATTGGTTGTCCACCACGCGCCCGCCCACCGCGGTGCGCCTCGGCTGTCCGCTGTTGCGTCCGGTGGTTTCGAGCATCGTCATCGGCAGCTGCCGACCCACCGGATTGACCACCAGCCGCTGAACGCGATGCACTAATTGCCGTTTGAGACTCACAAGCTCCATTCAACGCCAACGCCCGGCGTCACACTAGCGTGACGCCGGGCGGCGAGCGTTATCCCAGCGTGGCGGGTCAGGCGGCCACCGTGGCGGCCTGCGCCGCAGATTCCAGCGCCTGGGCCACGATCTCGGCGACGTCGGTCATGGGCCGCACGTCCAGTGCCCCCAGCACCTCTCCCGGCACGTCGTCCAGATCCGGCTCGTTGCGTGCCGGGATGAAGACCGTTGACAGTCCGGCACGTTGGGCCGCCAGCAGCTTCTGCTTGACGCCACCGATCGGCAGCACCCGCCCGTTCAGCGTGACCTCGCCGGTCATGCCGACGTCGGAGCGGACCTGCCGTCCGGTCGCCATCGACACCAGCGCGGTCACCATCGTGACACCGGCCGACGGGCCGTCCTTGGGCACCGCGCCCGCGGGCACGTGCACGTGAATGCGCCGGTCCAGCGCCTTGGGGTCGACACCTAGCTCGGCCGCGTGCGAGCGCACGTAGGAAAGCGCGATCTGCGCGGACTCCTTCATGACGTCACCCAGCTGACCCGTCAACTGCAGACCCGGCTCACCGTCGGTCGCCCCGGCCTCGATGTACAACACGTCGCCCCCCAGGCCGGTAACGGCCAGCCCGGTGGCCACGCCCGGCACCGCCGTGCGCTCGGCCGACTCCGGCATGAACCGGGGGCGGCCCAGGAAGTCAACCAGATCCGGCTCGTCGATGGTCAGCGGCGCCGGATCCCCGGCCAACTTGGTGGTCGCCTTACGCAACGCCTTGGCCAGCAACCGTTCGAACTGGCGCACCCCAGGCTCGCGCGTGTAGTCCGCGGCGATCTTGCGCAGCGCATCGTCGGTCACCACGACCTCGTCCTCGGTCAGCGCCGCCCGCTCCCGCTGCCGGGGCAGCAGGTAATCCCGGGCGATGGCGACCTTGTCGTCCTCGGTGTAGCCGTCGATAGTTACCAGCTCCATTCGGTCCAGCAGGGCCGACGGGATGTTCTCAATCACGTTGGCGGTGGCCAGGAACACCACGTCGGACAGGTCCAGGTCCAGATCCAGGTAGTGGTCGCGGAAGGTGTGGTTCTGCGCGGGGTCGAGCACCTCGAGCAGCGCAGCACTCGGGTCGCCGCGATAGTCGGAACCGACCTTGTCGATTTCGTCTAGCAGCACAACGGGATTCATCGATCCCGCTTCACCGATCGCTCGCACGATCCGGCCCGGCAACGCGCCCACATAGGTGCGACGGTGCCCACGGATTTCGGCCTCGTCGCGCACGCCGCCCAGGGCGACGCGGACGAACTTGCGGCCCAACGCCCGGGCCACGCTTTCGCCCAGCGACGTCTTGCCGACGCCGGGAGGACCGGCCAGCGCCATCACCGCGCCCGAACCGCGTCCGCCGACGACCTGCAGCCCGCGCTGCGCGCGGCGGGCCCGCACCGCCAGGTACTCGACGATGCGGTCCTTGACGTCGTCCAGCCCGTGGTGGTCGGCGTCCAGGACGTCGCGCGCGGCCCTCAGGTCGG
>NZ_DASUHS010000252.1:0-3214 GCF_036273375.1 Mycobacterium sp.
CGGCCTTGAACGCGACCCCGCTGCGTCCGTCGACCGTCCACGGCGTGGCGACAAGCTTGGTCACGGTGACCGCCTGCCGCTTGACCAACTTGGGTTCGCCGGCCGTCGTGACCTTGATGACGTCCGCCCCGCTGTCGTCCATCGCGACCAATTCGGTCGTGAACAGCGGCTCGCGGGAGTCGCGGTCGGTCTTCTGCCGGCCGTCGTTGTCGTTCTTCGGCTGCGGCTCACGCGACACCACGAAGTCGACGCCTTCGGTCTTGAGTTCCAACTGCATCGGGCTGTTCCTTTCGGCGTGCCGCCCCGGTGGCGGCTGCACGTCCAATAGAACGGCCGAATGCCCGGTCTGAAGGGGTCCGCGAGGTAGTCCCGGACTAGATGAGTGATTCCGTGAAGGTGGTTAGTGGTCGTAGGCGATCAGGGAGCGTTTGTGGGGGTGGCCGGTGGTCCAGTTGTGCCAGATGCCGGTGGCCATGGCGAGTAGGCGTTGGGCTACTCGGGTGAAGACGCCGGTCAGGGTGCGTGCGCCGTGGCGTTCGAGGTCGAGGTGGCCTTTGAGGGTCTGGTTGACTGATTCGATCCATTGGCGGATGCCGCTGAGGTTGCCGTTGCGGTAGGTCTCGTCGCGGCGGTCCGGGCGTAGTAGCCGTAGCCCCAGCGACTCGGTGAACCGGTGGAACTGGCGCCCGGCGAAGCCTTTGTCGGCGAGCAGGATCTGCCCGGCGCGGATGAGGTGGTGATTGTGGTCGAGCAGCGCGCCCAGCACGTCGCGTTCGCCGATCTTCGGGTTGGCCAGGCACCACATGATCGGCATGCCGTCCCCCGCGCAGACCAGGTAGAGCTTGAACCCCCAGAAGTAGCGCGAGTAGCTGGCGCAGTACCCGTAGCCGGCGTGCCCGGCCAGATCCGAGCGCTTCACGGTCTCCCGCGAGGTGCCGCACGGCACCGCAGTGGCGTCAGTCATCCACATGTCGTCGAACCAGGACGGGCACGCCGCCGCCAACGCGAGGATCGTCTGGCACAGCAGCCCCCGCGCGTTCTTCAACCGCTTGTGATAGCCCGGCTGCTGGGGCAGGTACGGAAACATCGCCTGCCACACCGGGTCGCTGCGCAGGTACCGGATCCACCGCCGTTCCGAGCGGTAGCCGAGCAGTACCTGCGCCACCGCCAACGTGACCAACTCACTGTCAGACAGCCCCGGGCGCCGGCCACGACCGACCCGCGGCGGCACCACATGGTCATCGACGAACACGTACAGTGCGGTCAGGAGGGTGTCCAGTTCTTTGCTCACACATCGATCTTGGACACCCTCTCCTCCTGCCCCCGATCACGACACACGTGATCTTCACGGAATCAATCATCTAGGACTCGACCCGTCGCATCCCGCCGCCGTCGCGTAGAAGGAGCCCGACATACCCACGATGCTCATCCGCTACACCGTCGGCCCGGGCGGATTCCATCACCCCTGGCCAGGCCCACCGCGTCGCCGTGCAGATCGGCGGGTTGATCGGTCGTAACCGCGGCATAGGGGAAGCTCAGCACCGACACAGGGACGACGCGGATGGTGAGGACATGACCGAGAGCTACCCGGGCAGCGATCAGCCGAGCGGTGCCACCTGGTCGTACTCGCCACCGCCTCCGCAGAGCTACCCCGGATTCGGGCCGCCCCTGTCAGGCGGCCCCGGCGGCCCGGGCGGGCCGGGGGGCCCCGGCGGACCGGCCGGCCCGGGCGGATCCGAGCAGTCCCGATCCGGGCGCTCGCGAGCCGTCGTCGTCGCCGCGGTCACGGCAGCACTCGTCGGCGGCGGTGTCGGCGCCGGAACGGTCGCGGCCTTCGACAACAACGGCAAGACGACCGTGGTCAACAGCCTGCCGCAGACCACCCAGACCGCGCCGCCCGCGGTGAAGATCAACGGGACGATCACCGCGGCGGCGGCCAAGATCCAGCCCAGCGTCGTCACGATCGACGTCACCGGACAGGGCCAGCAGGGCAACGGTTCCGGCGTGGTGATCCGCAACGACGGCTACATCGTGACCAACGATCACGTGGTCTCCGTGGCGGCCAACGGCGGCACGATGACGGTGCTCACCCACGCCGGCCAGCAGGCCAAGGCGACCATCGTCGGGCGCGACACGTCCGACGACCTGGCCGTCATCAAGGTCAACGGCCTGAAGAACCTGGCGGCAGCCACGTTCGCGAAATCCAGCAACCTCGTCGTGGGGCAGGCCGTCGTCGCGGTCGGGGCGCCGCTCGGCCTGGCCGACACCGTCACGTCCGGCATCGTCAGCGATACCGCCCGCCCGGTGCGGTCCGGCGACAGCGACCAGGCCGTGTTCGACGCCGTGCAGACCGACGCCGCGATCAACCCCGGCAACTCCGGGGGTGCGCTCGCCGATCTGAACGGCAACGTGGTGGGCATCAACGCCGCCATCGCCACCCCGAACACCGGCGGGCTGCAGATCCCTGGGCAGGACACGCAGTCCGGCAGCATCGGTATCGGGTTCGCCATCCCGTCCGACGAGGCGAGCCGCATCGCCGGCCAGCTGATCGGCACCGGCAAGGCCACCCACGCGGTGATCGGCGTCCAGGTGTCGGCGCAGCAGAACGGCAACCAATCGACGACGGGCGCGACGCTGAACAAGGTCGACGCGAACAGCCCGGCGCAGAACGCGGGCCTCAAGCCCGGCGATGTCGTGACCATGGTGAACACCCAGCGCATCGACGACGCCGACGCGCTGATCGCCGCGATCCGCTCGCATGCCCCCGGCGAGAAGGTGTCGGTCACCTACACGCGCGATGGCCACTCGACGACCGTTCAGGTCACGCTCGGCAGCGCCGGCAACTAGACCTCTCATCTAGGCCGGGCCGCGTCCCGACGTCCCCTTTCCCGGGGCGCGCGCCCGGCCGCCGAACGCCGACTCTCCCCGATTGCGCAACGTTCGGCGACCTGAGGCCGCCATACGTTGCGCGACCCGCAGGCGTTGCCGCTTTCGCGTGCGACGCGCCCCCACGGACGTTGATCGACGCGCCGGGCGACTACGCTCGGCCCGGTGAGTAGATTCGTGATCGTCGGGGGCGGTCTGGCCGGCGCGAAGGCGGCCGAGGCACTGCGCGAGCAGGGCTACGACGGTGAGCTGGTGCTGATCGGCGACGAGCAGTTGCCGCCGTACGAGCGCCCGCCGTTGTCGAAGAGCTACCTCGCCGGCGATTCGC
>NZ_DASUHS010000253.1:0-13549 GCF_036273375.1 Mycobacterium sp.
ATTTCGCGGCTGGGGCGCCCGGATGGCAGTTCATCGTATTTGCGACTCTCCACGCGCCCGGTCGACCAGTCCTTGGCCGCGGTGCCGTCGGACCCGGCCGCTCGCGAACGGCGTCGGCGACAGGTTTTAGCCGGCGCCTATATAGTGCGCGGTTCGCAGCAGCCGGCCGTCACGCTCGTCGGAATGGGCGCGATGATCACCGAAACACTTCAGGCCGCAGAACGGCTCGCGGAGTTGGGTATTCGCGCTGAGGTGGTCTGTGTTACCAGCCCGGGTCGGCTATTCGAGGCGGTGCAGGCCAGGCGCGGGCTCGCGGAGGCGCCATCATGGGTCCTCGACCAAGTTTTCTCGGTCGAACGAGCCGCGCCGATGGTTACGGTGCTCGACGGACACCCGCACACGTTGTCATTCCTATCCACCATCAACCGAGTGCCCAGCACGTCGTTGGGAGTCACCAAGTTCGGCCAAGCAGGTGATCTCGGCGACATCTATCGCTACCACTGCATCGACACCGATTCGATTGTGCGTGCTGCGCTTGACCTGACCGAATAGCCACAGGCCAGGATCAGTGCGCCGATATTTCTGCGGATCCGTGTTTGTCCACGTCCCCCAAACTTTACGGGTGGCCAACTCGTCGGTGGCTGTCGTGTAGAGCCCAGGTCGGTCGATGCGCTGTCGATCAGCTTTGGGTGGTGGAGAGATGCACACTGAGTGGACCCCGAGCTCAGAGGCTACGACCCACGGAACGCCCAGTCGACCGGCGGCAGTGCCTCATTGACAACCGGCGTCATTCGATGCAACAGTGCGTACGTACCAATCGAAAATGATGCTTTCGAAACTGCGCACAGCAGCGCGCGGGAGGCGGAGGAACCGTGGCTGATGAGCAGGCGCCGACGGCGTGGAGGAACCCGATGGCGTGGTTGCCCCACACGATCGCCGAGACGGCGTTGTCGGGTAGTGGCGGCGAGGACCCGCAATTGGCCGAGGCATGGGCCCACCTGCACGAGCGGCTGACCGCAGCCGAGCAACTGGTGGTGTCGACTCCGGTCAACAAGAACCGGATCGACTATGCGTCGGGGATGCGCCACCTGATGGTTTTGCTCGCGGTCGGAATCGATACGGCGCTGCGTGTGGACCCTGACCCGGTCCTCGCGGTTACCCGCGCCAAGATGGACGACATCGTGACGTGGGGCCTCGAATGTCCGGATTGCGTTTACATGAATGCCAGCATGCGTGCGGGTGAGACCTATCGGCTATTCGGCAATAGAGGCACTGCCCGTTACGTAGGCCTGCAGACGATGGACGGGATGACGGCTGTCACTAATCGTCTCGTCGATGAACTCGAAGTGGACGCCGACGGAAACTTCGAGGCGATCCTCTCGGCCGACGAGCACGAAGGGAACTGGCTCAAGCTCGCTGGCGATCATCCCACACTGACGGTGCGAAACTTCTTATACGACTGGGACACCGAAACTTTGGCTTCGTTGAAGATTGAGCGTATCGGCGACGCCGTCGAGCCAAAAGACCATTCGGTCGACCTGGACATATCGGTCTCGCGCCAGCTCTACGCGTTGGGGGAGTTCGTCTACGACAACCTGAAGTTCTTCCTCGACTTCGGGGCCATGCCCGAAGCCAACGGCTTCGTGCCCCCGATGGACATGAGCTCGATGGGCGCAGCGGCCGAAAATCGGCCTGTCATAGGGCGATTCGAGTTGGATTCCGACGAAGCTTTGATCCTGGAGTTCGAACCTCCGAAGGGTGTCTACTGGAGCCTCTCGTTGGGCAATCCGTGGCTGGAGACAATCCACTATGGGCTCCACCAGTCGAGCCTCAATGGGCATCAAGTGGTCGTCGATCCTGACGGCGTCGCCCGCTTCGTGCTCGCTTCGAGGGATCCCGGCGTGGCGAATTGGCTTGACACTGCCGGGCACAGCAACGGCGCCATGCTTTTGCGCTGTGTCCGCACCGAGACCGCCCCCGTACCGAACACACGCGTCGTCGCGTTCGGCGAGGTTCTCTCGGCATTGCCGTCCGACACCACCATGACAACGCCAGAGGACCGTGCCCGGGTCATCGAAGCGCGTCGCAGCGCCGTACACGAAAGGTTCTACCGATGAGCTTCGCCGCAGATGAATTGGAAGAGGGAGCACGCAACGCCACCGGCCTGGACGATTTCGGCTCGTCCTACTATCGCGAAGGTCTCGAGCGGACGGTCGACTCCTTGAACAACGAGGCTGATCTCAACGACCTCGGCAATGTGATGCAGCACGCCACGATCAGTAACGCGCTCATCCAGCGGCTGAAGATCGTAGATACGTACAAACAGCATCCGGAGATCGCCGAGGAGGTGATCGAGGGCCCGGTGGTCATCCTCGGGTTGCCCCGAACGGGTACAACGGCGTTGGGGCAGCTGATAGCCAACGATCCACAGTTCCGGTCGTTGCGAACCTGGGAATCGCAGGCGCCCACGCCCCCGCCGGAAGCTGACACTCAGTACACCGATCCGCGGATCGCACAAGCCGCCGAGGGAATCGCGATGATCGACAGCATGTTCCCGGACTTCAAGGCCATGATGAGTACGGGGCCCGAAGCCGCGACCGAGTGCCAGGATCTGATGGGAATGAGCTTTCGCACCTATCATTTCGACGGGGTGGTCCGCGTCCCGAGTTATGTCGAGTGGTTGATGGGAACCGACATGCGCGAGACCTATCAATTCCACGAGCAGGTGCTCAAGTTGCTGCAGTGGCATTGCAAGCCGAATTTGTGGCACCTGCGCACACCGGTGCACATGTTCGCGCTGGAATCCTTTGTCGAGACGTATCCGAACGCGAAATTCCTTTGGAGCCATCGGGATCCGGCCAAGGTGCTGGGGTCGGTCTGCAGCCTCATCGCCTACATCCGCAGTTGGAGCAGCGATCGCAAAGACCCGCACGAACTGGGCGCCGAACAGCTGGCATGGTGGGTCAAGGGCATCGGCCGCGCCATGGACTTCAGAGAAAAGTTCGGCGACGACCGTTTCGTCGACGTGTCATTCGCGGATCTGCAGGCCGATTCCGTCAAGACGGTGGCCGACAGCTACAAGAAACTAGGTCTGGAGTTCACGGATCAAGCGCGCGCGAAGGTGCAGGAGTGGGCTGACAGCCACAAGCCGGGACAGCGTGGCACCCACACCTACGAATTGGCCGACTACGGCCTGACGGAGGGGCAGGTACACGAAGCCTTCGGCCAGTACCTGGCCACCTACGACGCATCCGCCTGACCCGTACGAGCGAGGTGCAAAATTGCGGTATGTCATCCACTAGTTCGGGGGGGCGAAAGAAGCTCGCGCCCGATCCGCAGGTGCGTACCGCGATTCTGGCCGCGGCCACCGAACTCGTGCGGCAAGAGGGCGTCGGCGCGCTCAGCATCGCCGAGGTGCTCTCCCGGACGCAACTGGGCACCCGGGCCTTTTACCGACACTTCGACTCCAAGGATCAACTGGTGTCGGCGCTGTTCTTGGAGATGGCACACGTTGAGGTGTTGCGATTGCGACAGCGGATGGCGGCTGCTCCGGACGCCGTTCACGCGGTGGTCGCCTGGATCGACGGTCGGCTGGATTTGGCGTTCAACGTAGAGATCCGGTCGGACCTGCGTCAGCTGTCGCTGGAAGCTCAGTCGCAGATGCTCGCTGCACCCGAGCTGGTCGGACCCGCGTATCGCGAGATCCTGCGTCCGCTCGTCGAGCTGCTCAGACACGGAAGGGATGCGCGGCTGTTCAGCGACATCGACCCCGAAATTGAGGCTCTTTCGATCCAGGGCGTGGTGTGGTCCAATGTCGAACGCCAATGGGCCACAACGGGTTGCGAGTTCAACGACCTCCGAGCGCACGTACTGCGCTTCTGCCTGCGCGGGCTCGGCGTCGCTCCCGGGACCATCGAAGACATCGTTGAGCGCATCGCGATCGGCGGAGAACAGCGTAAGCGCAACGCATCCAAACGGGTGCGTCCAGGGAGATAGGGAGAACATGGACTTAGGTCTGGCAGGTTCGGCCGCGGTGGTCACCGGCGGCAGTAAAGGTATGGGTTTGGCGATCGCCGAGACGCTGGCCGCCGAAGGGGCGAAAGTCGCGGTGATGGCCCGGGGTCGGGAAGCTCTCGATGCCGCCACGAAATCACTCCTGGCTGCTGGTGCGCCCGATGCCGTGGGCATCAGTGTCGACATGTCGGCCGGCGATTCGATCGCGGCGGGATTCCAGGAAGTCCGCGAGCGCTGGGGAGCGCTGAACAGTCTCGTCCACACGATCGGCCCGGGCGACGGCTACTTCGAAGAGATGGACGATTCCGAATGGGATGCCGCGTTCGCGTTGGGCACCATGTCTGGGGTGCGCTCGATCCGGGCAGCGTTGCCGATGCTGAGAACCGCAGAATGGGCACGCATCGTCACACTGTCAGCGCACTCCATCCAGCGGCAGAACCCGCGGATCGTCGCCTATACCGCGTCGAAGGCGGCATTGAGCAGCGTGACCAAGAACCTGTCGAAAAGCCTTGCCAAGGACGGCATTCTGGTCAACTGCGTCTGCCCTGGCACCATCGTCACCGCCAGCTTCACCGAGAACCTCAAAGACATTCTGGCCGCGGAGGGACTCGACGCGACGAACCCCGTCCACGTGATGAAGTGGATCGACGACAACTTTCACCAGCCGTGCGACCTCGGCCGGGCCGGTCTGCCGGAGGAAATCGCCTCCATCACAACCTATCTGGCGTCACGGCGAAACGGGTATGTCACGGGCGCGACGGTCAACGTAGATGGCGGCTCGGACTTCGTCTGAGGCCGCCGCCGCGACGAAGGAGTCGCATATGCCCGACGCCTGCGCGAAGGGGCGCGTCCATGTTGTTGCGAGAAACCGCGAAGCTGCCAATCCTGTTGCAGCCCAATAGGTGATATATGTGTCGGGCGTCGCAGTCCCAAGCTGGCCGGCAACTCGACGAGACTTCGGTTGCTGATTCGGGCAGCGAGGTCTCACCTCGACGCGGTTTCAGCTGAATCTGCTTGTCGAGACCGCGTGACCGCACCGTTGACAACCGTCCCATGGCGGTGTGATAGTCGTCCCATCTGGAAAATGAAAACATTGTTTTCAGATTAGCGAGCACTCGGAGGAAATGTGGCTGACGAACAGAAGCCAATGGCTTGGTTGCCTTTCGCCATCGCCGAGGCGTCGATGGACGGTGCCCCGGGGGTCGACGACATGTCGTTGTCACAGGCGTGGTCTCATCTGCTCGACGGCTTGAAGCGGTCGGCGGAGATCGTTGAATCCGACCCCGTTAGTCGCAACCGGATCGATCTTGCCTCCGGCATGCGGCATCTGTTGGTGCTGCTTGCCGCTGGCATCGACACAGCGTTGCGGGTGGAGTCCGATCCGATCCTGAGTGTGCAGGCCACCAGCACCGATGATCGCATCACCTGGGGGATGGAGTGCCCGGACGGCCTGTACACCGGTGCCGCGATGCGCGGGCGAGAGAGCTACCGTCTGTTCGGCAACCGTGGCACAGCGCGCTACGTCGGGCTGCAGACGATGAACGGCATCGTGTCGACGAGCAACGTACTGGTCGACGAACTCGAGGTCGATGCCGACGGGAACTTCGAGATCATCCTGTCCGCCGACGAGCGCAGTGGGAACTGGATGCCGATCGAGGGTGATCACCCGACGCTGACAGTCCGTCACTTTTTCTACGACTGGGACACCGAGGTGCCCTCGTCGCTGCAGATCGAGCGGATCGGCGACGCGGTGCCGGTCAAGGACCGCTCCGTCGACCTCGATGTGGCGGTGACGCGGCAGTTGGCGGCGCTCGGTGATTTCGTGCACGACAACACCAAGTTCTTCCTCGACTTCGGTGCGGCGCCCCCAGAGAATGGCTTCCTGCCGGGAATAGACCGCACCTCGATGGGCGCCGCCGCCGAGAACAGGCCGGTGATAGGCCGTTGGGCGCTTAACCCCGGCGAGGCGTTGATCCTCGAGGTCGAGCCCCCCAAAGGCGTCTACTGGAGCTACTCGTTGGGCAACCCCTGGTGGGAGACCATCCACTACGGCCGCCATCAGTCCAGCCTCAACGCCCATCAGGCCGCGGTGGATTCGGACAGGATGGTGCGGGTAGTGCTCAGCGACCGGGACCCCGGCGTCGCTAACTGGCTGGACACCGCGGGCCACAGCAACGGCGCGATGATCCTGCGCTGCGTGCGGACGGAGACAGCGCCGACACCCACGGTCCGGTTGGTGGCGTTCGACGACGTCGGCTCGGCGTTACCCGCAGACACCAAAATGATCACCGCCGAAGAGCGGGCGCGGATCCTTTCGGCTCGCCGTCGCGCCGTTCACAAACGGTTCGCACGCTGAGATTCTCGCCGGTACGTGACTGAGGAGTGAACTGTGTTGTCAGACAAGAAGATTCTAATCACGGGCGCGACCGGTCAGATCGGACGACCGATCGCGGAGCGATTGGCAGGCGATAACGAGGTCTGGTGTGCCGCGCGTTTTAGTGACCCCGCACTGCGCAAAGAGATAGAGGATTTGGGCATCAGGACCTGCCGGTGGTCGCTCGAATCGGGTGACTTCTCGGAGATGCCCGACAATTTCACCCACGTCCTACACTCGGCCTTCCTGATCGCAGAACCGGTGCATGACACTGCGGTTCGCGTCAATGCCCAGAGCACCGGGCAGCTGATGCAGCACTGCCGAAAAGCCGAGTCCTTCGTATTCGTGTCGGCGTCGGCCGTCTACGAGCCCCAGGAGCCCGGCCACCTCTACGCCGAGAAGGATCCGCTCGGGGGCTTGGCCTCGTACATGCCGAGCTATCCCGTCGCCAAGATTGCGTGCGAGGGCGTCGTCCACGCCGCGGCCCACATGCTCGATCTACCCAGCACCATCGCCCGGATGAACATCGGGTACGGGATGGCCAGCCACGGCGGTGTGCCGGTGATGTACTGCCAGCAGATGCTCGCCGGCCAACCAATTGGCGTGCCCTTCGGCCACGACAATTGGGGTTCCCCCATTCACGAGGACGATATCGCCGAGCAGGCGAGCGGTCCCCTCTTCGGTGTGGCCTCCTTGCCCGTCACTGTTCTCAACTGGGCGGGCGATGACGCGGTGTCGCACGTCCAGCTCTGCGACTACATCGGCGAACTGACCGGGGCGACGCCACACTATGTCCAATCCGAACTCACCTTCGACTCGTTCGCCTCGGACAACACGCACCGCGAGCAGCTCATCGGATCCTGCGCGGTTGCATGGGGGGACGGGGTGCGCAGAACCCTGGCGCGTCACTTCCCCGAGGTGGTCACCGGCGAATCGTCGGTGGGACAGCACGCGGAAACGCCCGGCCTCGGTCAGGGCGCCGGTAGCGGGTAGCAGGGGCCGAGCCCATTGCGAGCCCATTGCGCTTGGCCCACAGGAAAAATCGGAACAACGGATAGTTGCTGTCGATTCCGATGCAGCCGTGAACCTGTTGCGCCGTGGCGGCCACCCGCATTCCGGCCTCGGACCTGGCCCGGGGAGTAGACGATGACGGGGGACGACTGGCCGGAGTCGTTGAGGGCGTTTGGCGGACAGCCGGTTCATCGGAATCGGTTCGGTGCGCGGCATGTGATCAGATGCCGGTCGGTCCGAGCGCGTAGGCGCCGGTCTCGGGGTGGTGGTACCAGCCACTGGCGGCGTGGGTGCCGCCATCGACGTGGATGGTCTGGCCCGTGATGTAGCTGGACAGATCCGATGCGAGAAACACTGCTGCACCGGCCATCTCGTCGACGTGACCGGCGCGGCCCATCGGGACGGTGAGGCCGAAACGTTCCGCGCTCCCGGGTGGAGCGATCTGCGTGATCCCTTCGGTGAGAGTGATGTCGGGGGCCAGGGCGTTGACACGGATGGCGTGGGGGGCGAGCTCGAGGGCGGCGGTCTTGGTGTAGTTGATGACACCGGCCTTGGCCGCGGCGTAGGTCGCGAATCCGGGCGCGGCGCGTACGCCCTCGATTGATGTGACGCTGATGATGCTGCCCGACAGGTTCTGCTCGACGATGCCGCGGGCGACAAGTTGGGTACACAGATAGACGTGGCGCAGGTTCGCCCGGTACAGGGCGTCCCAGCCGTTTTCGCTGGTGTCGAGAATCCCCGACCAGAAAACCCCACCGGCATTGTTGACCAGGATTGTGACCGGGCCCAGCTCGGCATTGGTCCGCGTGAGCGCGGCGCCTACCGCGGCACTGTCACGCACGTCGGTAATGATGCCCAGCGCGCCGATCTCGTCCGCGGCAGACGCGCAGGTTTCGGCATCGCGTTCCCAGATCGCCACCTTCGCGCCGAATGCGGCGAGCCCCGCCGCGATGCCCCGGCCGATGCCCGCACCGCCGCCGGTGACGACCGCGACGCGGTCGGTTAAGAGGATCTTCGATGGTTCAACAGTCATCGCTTAACTGTATGGCAAAAGCCAGCTCGAATGTTACAGTTGATACTCAAACTGTCCTGTTCGTAACGGAGGCGAGGCGGATTGTGGCAAACACGATTTTCGTCACCGGTGCCACCGGGCAGACCGGCGGCAATGTCTGCGAACAGCTGATCGAACGGGGAGACAACGTTCGTGTCCTGGTGCGCAACCCCGACGAAGCCGCGGCGCTGGCCGGGATCGGCGTCGAACTGATCAAAGGCGACATCAGCGATGCCGGCGACGTGCTCCGTGCTGCCAAGGGTGCCGATGCGGCAATCCACTGTGCGGCCCTCCTGGGAGGCGCGAGTCAGGACCTGGACGATTTCAAGGCCGTCAACATGGTCGGAACCACGAACGTGTTGGATGCGGCCAAGGCCCACGGGATGCGTCGGGTGGTCGCCCTGAGCACCTCCACATTCTTCGACCTCACCACCGATCGCGACTTCGAAGAGGCCCCGGTGCTTCAAAACCCACCCAACGACCCCTACACCGTCACAAAGCTGGCTGCCTTCCGGGAAGCCCAACAACGGGCAGCTGCAGGCGACGACGTGTTGACCTGTCATCCGGGTGCGATCTTCGGTCCGGGATTGGTCGTCGAAAGAGCCCTGCACCGAACCAGTTTCAACAGGGTGCTGCTGGCCGGAATGCGCGGACGGATCAAGCGGTACCTCGCCTTCCCGGTGACGTGGGTGGCCGGGGCTGACGTTGCGAAGGGCTCGATCGCCGCGCTGGACCGGGGTGCGGCCGGCGAGCGTTACCTGTTGATCGGTCAGCCCGAGGCCGAGATCAGCACCGCCGCCGGTATCAACCGTGCCTGCGAGATCGCTGGAATCGAGCACCGTGTCGAAGATCTCGACTACCGTTCCGACCCCGAAGCGTTGACCGCCGAGTTCGGGCCCACCCTGATGGCAATCGCAAAAGCCGCAGCCAAAGGCGGCCGCAGGCCCAGAACTAACGACAACCCGACCAGCAGAAGGCTCGGCTACGAACCGATGTCCTTCGACGACGGGCTGCGGCTGTTGATTCCGTGGCTGCGCGAACTCGGACGACTCAGCTGAGCCCAGTGAACGTGGTGTAGCCGTCGTGTCGATTGTCGAACCGCGCCGATCGGGTTCGGACCCCGGAGATCTCGCCGACCGCATCCTCGATGCGGCCCATCGGCTGATACTGCGAACAGGTGCCCGCAGGTTATCGCTTTCGGATGTCGCCATCCTGGCCGGTGTGTCGCGCCCGACAATCTACCGCTACTTCGTGTCCAAAGAGGAACTGATCGACGCGCTGGGCAAGCGTGAGTACAGGCGTTTCAACTTGGTCATGGACGAGGCCATCTCCCGGGTCACCGGAGTCGCGCGACTGGAAGCCGCGGTCGAGGTGGTAGCGACCTTCGTGAAGGATCAGCCGCCCGGGCGGCTGATCGACCTGGAACCGGGCTTCGCCAACGAGCAGATGGCACGGGTACTGCCGATGATCACCGAAGCGCTGAGGGCGGTTCTGCGGCGGTGCGCCCGCGAGGACGGCATCAATACCGTTGTGGCCCCCCGTGACGTTGCCGGTGCGATCGCGCGAATTGCCCTCAGTCACTACATCTTTCCCGATGCCGACCGTGCGGCGGCCCGCAGAGAGATTCGTGCGGCTGCGGGTTTACCCGCAAAATGAGACGTTTCACCGCGGTCCGCCAAAGGCGGTTGACGCCCTCCCTAGTGCTGGGTGCGCACCGCCGCGGCGCGTCGGGGCCGTCCAGGCGCTCTGAGTCCGGCGACCAGTCGCGACAGCGCGGCACCGGCATCACGGCGAGCATCGGCGGGGTCGTCGGACGCCGCGATCATCAGCGCGGTGTCGTTGACGAGCATCAGCAGGATCTGCGCCAAGGGCCCGATGGGCTGTTCATCGACGAGACCGGCTTCGATCGCGGCGCGAAGGCGTTGCTCGATGGGTTGGAGGCCGCGGGCTTGTTCAGCGCGGTGCCATCGCGCCGGTCCGAACACCGCGGGTCCGTCGACGAGCAGCGCCCGCACGTCGGGCGCCACAGCGACCAGGTCTAGGAAGTCGATAAGTACCGACTGCAAACTTTCCAGCGCATCAGCGGTTGTGTCGATCCGCTCGTCGAGCTGCGCGGCCAGACTTCTGTGCACATCCTCGAATACCGCTAGAAACAGCTCCTCACGATCGGCGAAATGGGCGTAGAAAGCACCGCGCGTACCGACGCCTGCGGCGTTGACGATGTCCGATGTGCTTGTCGCGAAGAAGCCACGCTCGCCCCACAATCGGCGCGCGGTTGCGATGATCGCGGCACGTGTCGCCTGAGCCTGTTGCTGACGCGTCATTGCCTGTTAGTGTAGCTGACATGCAACCTGCATCTGAACTTGTGACCCACTCCGCCAACCGCTCCGATGCTGCGTGGAGATTGTTTGAACACTTCAATGTTCTGGTGGGATTCGGTCAGCCCTCGCCGCATTCGCTCTACGCCGAGCTACGCACCGAAGCCCCGGTGCATCCGGGCGCGCCACACCTGGGCGCGCCAGGTAATCACGACGGCACACCGACCACCTTCAGCGTGTATGGCTACGACGCCGCCGTCGAGGTGCTCCTCGATACGGGAACCTTCAGCAGCTCAGCACATGCCGATTTGGCCGGTACGGTCATGGGTCGATCCGTAATCGAAATGGACCCTCCCGAGCATCGCAGCTATCGTGCTCTGCTACAGCCATCACTGGGCCCCAAGACCATGGCTCGGTGGCAAAAGTCCGTCGTGACACCGCTACTGGAAGAAATGATCACGAATTTGCGCCCCGCCGGGCGAGACAACCTGGTGCGCGGATTCCTCTTCGATTTCCCGATGCGCACATTCGCTGCGATGCTCGGGCTGCCCAAATCTCAGTACGCAGAATTCCATTACGCGGCAATTGAACTCATTACACTGGTCGCCGACCCAGTGAAAGGAAAAGCCAGCGCGGGCGCGCTTGGCGACATGTTCGCAACGGTGCTCACCGACCGTCGGATCGCACCCCGCGACGACCTGATCTCGGTGCTCGCCCACGCCGAGCATGATGGCCAGCGGCTCACGGACGAAGAGATCTATTCGTTTCTGCGATTGTTGTTGCCCGCCGGCGCCGAGACGACGTACCGGTCCTCGTCGACTCTGCTGGCGGCACTGTTCGCCAACCCCGACCAGCTCGAACTTGTCCGCGACGATCCTGCCGCACTCACTGCCGCCGTCAATGAGGTCAATCGGTGGGAGACGCCGTTGCAGTTCGTACCTCGACGCGCGACCCGTGACACCGAAGTCGCCGGAGTCGCCATTCCGCGCGGATCGACAGTCGTCGTCGTGCTCGGTGCCGCGAATCGCGACCCGTCGCGATGGGAAAATCCGGACCGTTTCGACCTGCGCCGCCCACACCGCCCAGCGATTGCGTTCGGCCATGGCGCGCACCTCTGCATCGGGAAGCACCTGTCGAATCTCGAAACGGAGAGTCTGGTTCATGCGCTGCTCGAGTTGCCCAATGTGCGGTTGAATCCCGATGCCGAAACACCGACCATCGAGGGGACGTTGATGCGTTCACCCAGCCGGCTCGAGGTGGTATGGGATGTCTGACGTTTCGGATTCTGCTGCCGGGCCAAGCCGTGCAAGCCGACCCATCCGCGTCGTCCAGTGGACCAGCGGCATCGTCGGCGCCAGCGCGATCCGCGCCATCCTCGACGATCCCAGGCTGGACCTTGTCGGCCTCTACACGTACACCGCCGACAAGATCGGACAAGACGCGGGCACGCTTGTCGGGCGAGCTCCGAACGGGGTCCGTGCAACGAACGACATCGACGCGATCATCGCGTTGAAGCCGGATTGCCTTGTGTACATGCCTCATTGGCCCGATATCGCCGAACTCGAGTGCATGCTCGCCAGTGGAATAAATGTCGTTACGACGGCTCGGCTCGTCACCGGAGAGTTTTATCCCGAGGATGCCGGGGCAAGGCTGGCCCGTGCCGCCGAACGTGGTGGCGCGACGTTGGTCGGCACCGGATGCAACCCCATGCACGTACCTACGCTCGCGTTATCCGCGACGGCCTTGTGCCGGCACGTAAACCGCATCAGCGTGACCGAGTCGCTGGACTGCTTCCTCTACGACAACGGCCCCACCTGGTCAGGCTACGGATTCGGGGGTCCCCCTGATACCGAAACGATCAAAACTGCCCTGCTAGAAGCCGAACCCGACTACTTGGAAACAGTTGCTCTGATGGCACGGGCCATCGGCGTCGAACTCGATGACATCCGTCTGAACGTCTCATGCGCCGTATCGCTGCGTGAGCGCGATCTCGGCTACATGCGAATTGCCGCAGGCACTGTCTGCGGCGTGGACGCCACGTGGACAGGAGAATCGAATGGCGCCGAAGTAGCAGAGTTTCGCACCCAGTGGACACTCGGATCGACGCTCGGGCATTCGCAAGAGCCGGAGTGGAAACTCACCAACGGTTATGTGGTCCGAGTCGATGGCGAACCCAACGTTCGGCTCCAGATGTCGTTCATGCCAGCAGATTTCGACGAATTCGATATCGGAACGACAACTGCCATGCCCGCAGTCAACGCCATCCCGGGCGTCGTGGCGGCGCGTCCCGGTGTGCTCTCGACATTCGATCTGCCAGTTATCACTGGCCGCGCAAGGAATTGAGACGAATTGGTGCCCACCGCAGCGGCAACGCCTTACAGCGGTGGTCGCGGCTCCCATAGGCCTCACTTCGTACGCAACGTTGTGCTGTGCCCACTACCTTGGCGAAGGCTCGTGCAACGGCTCCCGACACCGCTTACGGTTTCGCCGGGGTCAAAGTCCGTTCGAACACGGCAGGCGTTTGATTCCATGGAAGAACGAGGACCGCAGCCGCGAGGGCGGCCCGATCACTTCCAGGTCGGGCAGCCGTCCATAGAGTTCTTCAAGCATCACCCGCATCTCCAATTTGGCCAGTTGCGCACCGAGGCAATAGTGGGTGCCGCCGCCGCCGAATGCCACGTGTTCAGCGGCGTCGGTGCGTCGAATGTCGAATTCCTGTGGGTGCTCGAACGCTGATTCGTCCCTGTTCGCCGACAGATAGTGCATGACCACCCAGTCGCC
>NZ_DASUHS010000254.1:0-15178 GCF_036273375.1 Mycobacterium sp.
CGATCCCGCGGTAGCCGAGGAGTTCCGGGACCGCTACCGCTGCTTTGTCGTCGACGAATATCAGGACGTCACGCCGTTGCAGCAGCGGGTGGTGACGGCTTGGCTGGGCGATCGCGACGACCTGACGGTGGTGGGCGACGCCAACCAGACCATCTACTCGTTCACCGGGGCTTCTCCGCGGTTCCTGCTCGACTTCTCCCGCCGGTTCCCCGATGCCACGGTGGTGCGCCTGGAGCGCGACTACCGTTCCACCCCGCAGGTGGTGACGTTGGCCAACCAGGTGATCGCGGCGGCCCGCGGCCGGGTCGCCGGCAGCAAGCTGCACCTGGTGGGTCAGCGGGCGCCGGGTCCGGCGCCGTCGTTTCGCGAGCATCCCGACGAACCGGCCGAGGCCGCCGCGGTCGCGGCGTCGATCAAGCGGCTCATCGAATCCGGCACCCCGCCGTCGGAGATCGCCGTGCTCTACCGTGTCAACGCGCAGTCGGAGATCTACGAGGAGGCGTTGACCGAGGCCGGCATTCCCTATCAGGTTCGCGGCGGCGAGGGGTTTTTCAACCGCCAGGAGATCAAGCAGGCCCTGCTGGCGCTGCAGCGGGGCGCCGAGCGCAGGGGCGGCGAGCCCCTGGAGGAGCCACTGCCCACCGCGGTCCGAACAATTCTGGAGCCGTTGGGGCTGACGGCCGAGGAACCCGTCGGCACCCGGGCCCGGGAGCGATGGGAAGCGCTGACCGCGCTGGCCGAACTGGTCGACGACGAGGTGGCCCAGCGTCGGCAGCTCGACTTTCCCGGGCTGGTGGCCGAACTGCGGACGCGGGCCGACGCCCGGCACCCACCGGTGGTGCAGGGCGTCGCGCTGGCGTCGCTGCACGCCGCCAAGGGGCTCGAGTGGGACGCGGTGTTTCTGGTCGGCCTGGCCGACGGCACGCTGCCCATCTCGCACGCATTGTCACACGGCGCCGAGAGCGAAGCGGTCGAGGAGGAGCGGCGCCTGCTTTACGTCGGGATCACCAGGGCCCGAATGCATTTGGCGCTCAGCTGGGCGCTGGCCCGCAGCCCTGGTGGGCGCCAGGGCCGCAAGCCGTCGCGGTTCCTCAACGGCATCGCACCCCAGGCGCGGGCCGACGCGACGCCGAACAAGTCCCGGCGTAACCGGGGCACCGCGACCCGCTGCCGGATATGCAACAAAAACCTGACCACCCCGGCGGCCGTCATGCTGCGGCGCTGTGAGACCTGCGCCGCCGACATCGACGAGGACCTGTTGCTGCGGCTCAAGGCTTGGCGGCTGGACATCGCCAAGGAGCAGAAGGTCCCCGCCTACGTCGTCTTCACCGACAACACGCTGATCGCGATCGCCGAGCTGCGGCCCGACGACGAGGAGGCACTGATCGGGATTCCTGGCATCGGCGCCCGCAAGCTGGAACAGTACGGCCCCGACGTGTTGGAACTGGTCCGCGTGCGCTGACCGGTAAATACGCTGGTCAGAAAATCGGTTGTAATCATCGGCGGTGACCGTTTACCCTCGAAACCGCAACTCGGCACTACGGAGAAGGAGGGTGGCCACGATGATCAACGACGCGTTCGGTGTAGGCGTGGCCCGCGCGACCCGCCCTGTCCTGGCCGCGGGGACCTCCCATGCCGCCTCGGCGGCCGCGCGTAAGCATCGCGCCGCCGCCGTGACCGACGCGTCCGTAGATGTCGGGGGCCCACCCAAGGCAAGGTAAGCACCAGCCCGGTTTTCTCCCAATGGCCACGGACCCGAAGTCACCAGGATCCGTGGCCATAGTTGTAGGTCGGCAACTCTTCGACCTGGTCCGGATCACTGCCAAAGACAGCGACCCAGATCAGGAAGTAGGTGGTAGGACATGTCGGCACCGACAGTCCCCAGACAAGCCCTGCCGTGTCACGTCGGCGATCCCGACCTGTGGTTCGCCGACACCCCGGCCGATCTCGAGCGGGCCAAGACGCTGTGCACCGGCTGCCCCGTCCGGCGGCAGTGCCTGGCCGCGGCGTTGGAACGGGCCGAACCCTGGGGCGTATGGGGCGGCGAAATCATCGACCGCGGCTCGGTCCTGAGCTTCAAACGGCCGCGCGGACGTCCCCGCAAGGTCCGTCGGCAGGACGGGGCCGCCGCCTAGGGCGAGGGAACTAGACGACCGCGCTGTCGGGTTCGGCGAAGCCGGG
This sequence comes from Mycobacterium sp., assembly GCF_036273375.1. Taxonomy (GTDB): domain Bacteria; phylum Actinomycetota; class Actinomycetes; order Mycobacteriales; family Mycobacteriaceae; genus Mycobacterium. The sequence goes on from NZ_DASUHS010000254.1 coordinate 2,182, forward strand.
GACCAGCTCTTCGGACAGCGCCTTGATCGGCACGTGGGCGTCGAGCTGGCACAGGATCGCGGCCACCGACATGATCACCCGCATCGGGATGACCAGTTTGGGCGGCAGGTCCATCTGGCGGGCAGTGCGGATCTGCGACACCGACCGATCGATCTCGATGGCGGACATCTTCTGCAGCCATTTGCGGGTGTAGTGGAAGACCTCGACCTCGACCGGTTCGACGTACTGGCGCAGCATGTCGTCGATGTCGCGCACCGACACCTGCTGGCCCTTCTGGATGAAGCCGGCCTTCTCCATCGTCGGCAACAGCATGTCGTAGTTCTTGTCGCGGGCCAGCCGAATGCTCATCCCGAGCTCGACCGGCAACCCGCCGGGTAGCGGCGCGACGGCGCCGAAGTCGATCACGCCCATGCGGCCCTCCGGAAGCAGCATGAAGTTGCCCGGGTGGGCGTCGCCGTGCAGCATCTGCAGCCGGCGCGGTGCGTCGAACGTGAGCTCGAGTAGCCGCGTACCGACCAAGTCGCGCTGCTCGGTGGTGCCGTGCCGGATGATCTCGGCCATCGGGATGCCCTGCATCCACTCCTGGATCACCACTTTCGGCGCACTGGCCACGATCCGCGGCACCGCGAAGTGCGGGTCGTTCTCGTAGGCCTTGGCGAAGGCACGCTGGTTCTCGGCCTCCAGCCGGTAGTCCAGCTCCATCTCGGTGCGCTCGATCAGCTCGTCGACCACGCCTTGGATGTCGGCGCCCGGCGCGAGCTGCTTGAACACGCCGACCAGGCGCTGCATGGTCTTGAGGTCGGCCCGCAGCGCCTCGTCGGCACCCGGGTACTGGATCTTGACCGCCACCTCACGGCCGTCGGACCACACGCCTTTGTGGACCTGACCGATGCTGGCCGATGCCACCGGGCTGTCGTCGAACGAGCTGAACCGCTCGCGCCACTTGGTGCCCAGCTGGGCATCGAGCACGCGGTGCACCTTGGCGGCGGGCAGCGGCGGGGCGTCTTTCTGCAGCTTGGTCAGCGCTTCGCGGTACGGCTCGCCGAACTCCTCGGGAATCGCGGCTTCCAGCACCGACAGGGCCTGGCCCACCTTCATCGCGCCGCCCTTGAGCTCGCCGAGGACGGTGAACAGTTGGTGGGCGGCCTTTTCCAGGAGCTCGGCCTGGACCTCGTCCCTGGACTTTCCGGTCAGCCGTTTACCGAATCCGAGCGCTGCTCGGCCGGCGAATCCGACCGGAATACTGGCCAGCTTCGCATTCCGCGCAGCACGGCCCCTTTTGATGTCTGCCACGTACCCATCATCCATGATGGCCAGCGCGATGTGGAGAGATGTCGACAACACTCGTTGTCACACTTCGTAAGCGCAGGTCATCGGAGTGAACGGCCGCCGCCCGGTGGTCACAACGTCAAGCGCCGCAAGGGAAGTAGGTGCTTTAGCAGGAGCACAACGGATGTTTTGCCCACTGCCGCGTGACGATCGCGCCGGAGTGCAGGTCGAATTCCAGGGTCGCGTTCAGCGTCTGGGGAGGCGCGGGCTCGGCCGCCTCCTGCCCGTGCACGGCCGCGATCACCCGGTTCACCTGGCCGAGCGCCAACGCCGCGGTCGCCAGCAAGGTGGCCCGATCGGCAACGCCGACGGTTTCACGCAGCTGTGCGCAGATGGCCGGCCACGCCGCGTCGCGGTCCCGGCGGTGCAGATCCGCGCACCCAAGGCAGCTGGTCACGCCGGGAATCACCAGCGGACCCACCAGCCCGATGCCGTCGCGCACCCGCACCAACAGATGCGCGACGCCCTGGTTGTGCAGGTCGCGCACCATGCGCGGGTCGGCGACCAGGAAGTCCGACAGCACCACCAGATCAACGTCGTCGGCCGACACCGCGGCGTGCGGTTGGCTGCTGTGCGCGATCCGGGCGCCCGAGCAGCGCAAGGTTTCCACCAGCAGCTCGGAGAGCGGCCCGCGGCCGTGGATCCGCACCGAGGCCGCCCGGGCGCGCGGTCGCCCGCATTCGGTGGCGACCCCGGCACCGACCAATTGCGCGACCAGGTTTCGCAGACCGTCGGCGTCGGCCAGGCCGCGGTCGAGCGCGCGGCGCTGCAACTCCGAGAGCGGGGTCGGCGACCACATCGTGCGCAACAGCGTGGCCAGCTCGGCGGCGGCCAGGCCGTCGGGCGGGCGGACCAGCACCGCGCGGCGCGGGTCCCAGCCCACCTGGACCGCACCGTCGGGACGCAGCAGCACCGGCAAAGCGGGATCCAGCGCATACGTGGAAAGGACGGCCGACGACACCGCGCAACTGTGTCACGCCGGGGGTGATGGCTCCGGTCAGTTATCCACAGAGCCGCCGTCGGCACTCGGGCCGTCGGGACCCTGGCCCTCGCGCTCGAGTTTGGCGATGGCCTCGTCGATTCCGCTGGTGTCGCCGCCGATGACCCTGTCGATGAAGCCCGCCGGCTCGTCGATGTCATCGGCGTCGGGCAGCAGGTCGGGGTGTTGCCAGATCCCGTCGCGGGCGTCGATCCCGGCGGCCTCCGTCAGGCGCTCCCAGAACGCGGCGGCCTCACGCATCTTGCGGGGCCGCAGCTCCAGGCCGACCAGCGTCGCGAAGGTCTGCTCGGCGGGGCCGCTGCTGGCCCGGCGGCGGCGCATCGTCTCGCCCAGCGCGGCCGCGCCGGGAATCCGGTCGCCCAGCGCGCCGGCCACCACCACCTGCACCCAGCCCTCGATCAGGGCGAGCAGTGTTTCCAGACGTTCCAGTGCCTGCATCTGTGCCGGCGTCGCCTTGGGCTCGAAAACGCCCTGCCCGAGCAGGTTTTCGATCGCCGTCGGGTCCGACAACGACGCCGGATTGAAGTCGCGCGCCAGCTCCTCGATGCCGGACATGTCGATCTGCATGCCCATCGCATACGCCTCGACGGCACCGAGCAATTGGCTCGACAGCCACGGCACATGACTGAACAGCCGGTGGTGGGCGGCCTCACGCGCCGCCAGAAACGTCAGGATCTCGCTGCGCGGGCGCTCCAGCCCGGCGGCGAACGACTCGACGGCGTCGGGCATTACCGCCGCAATTCCCTTGGGCCCCAACGGCAAACCGATATCGGTCGATGTCAGCACCTCGCGGGACAATCGGCCCAGCGCCTGTCCGAGCTGCGAGCCGAACGCCATACCGCCCATCTGCGACATCATCTGCATGAGCGGGCCGGCCATGCTCTTGGCTTCTTCGGGCAGCGACGCCGCCCACACCGTCGAAATCTGTTGTGCCATCGGGTCACACAGCCGCTTCCACGTCTCCAAAGTGTTGTCGACCCAGTCGCCGGGGGTCCACCCCAGCGCCTTGGTGGTGCCCGCGGGCAGCGCCGTGGCCCCGTCCAGCCAGGTTTCGGCCAGACGCACCGCGTCGGTGATCGCCGAGTTGGTGGTGTCGGGAACCGGGGCCACAAAACCAATCGAATCCGTCGCAACCCGCCGCGCCAATTCGTAATTGACCGGACCCGAGGCGGTTCCACCGGGCCCGACAGTGCCCGCGCCGCTGAACATCTGACCCAGTTGGGTAAAGATCTGGCCCAAGTCGCCCATGCCGAATTCACCGCTCATGCCGAAGGCGGCGAACGGGTCAGACGGGTTCGAGCCCGAATCGGGATCTTTTTTCCCGTGCTTGTCGGGGTCGTCTCCGGAGAAGCCGAAAGGCAGGTCAGCCATACCCCCAACGGTACTCACCCTAAGGTCAGACGGCGCGACCTCGGGTCAGCTTGAAGCTGAACCCGGTAACCGAACGTCGTAGCTGAACACCGCGCCGCGGGCGCCGTCTAGTGTGATCGGCGTGAACAGGCGCATCCTGACCTTGATGGTCGCGCTGGTGCCGATCCTGGTGTTCGGCGTGTTGCTGGCGGTGGTGACGGTGCCGTTTGTGTCGCTGGGGCCCGGCCCCACCTTCGACACGCTCGGCGAGGTGGACGGCAAGCAGGTGGTGGCGATCGAGGGCACCCAGACGCACCCGACAACCGGCCACCTCAACATGACCACGGTGTCCCAGCGTGACGATTTGACGCTGGGCGAGGCGCTGACGCTGTGGCTTTCGGACCAGGAACAGCTGGTACCGCGCGACCTCATCTATCCGCCGGGCAAGTCGCGCGAGGACGTCGATAAGGCCAACAACGCGGACTTCAAGCAATCCGAAGACAGCGCCGCCTATGCGGCCCTGGGTTACCTCAAGTACCCCGCGGCGGTGACGGTTGCCAAGGTCTCCGAGCCGGGTCCCTCGGCGGGCAAGCTCAAGACCGGCGACGCCATCGACGCGGTCAACGGCGTGCCGGTGGCCACCGTGGACGAGTTCACCGGATTGCTGAAGAGCACCAAGCCGGGCCAGGTGTTGACGATCGACTACCGCCGCAAGAACGAGCCGGCCGGTGTGGCACAGGTCACGCTGGGCGCCAACAAGGACCGCGACTATGGCTTCCTGGGTGTCGCGGTGCTCGACGCGCCATGGGCGCCGTTCACCGTGGACTTCAACCTGGCCAACGTGGGTGGACCGTCCGCCGGATTGATGTTCAGCCTGGCGGTCGTCGACAAGTTGACCACCGGGGACCTGGCCAAGTCGAACTTCATCGCAGGCACTGGGACGATTTCGTCCGACGGCAAGGTCGGCCAGATCGGCGGCATCGCCCACAAGATGGTCGCCGCGCATGCGGCCGGGGCCACGGTCTTTCTGGTGCCGGCGAAGAACTGCTACGAGGCCAACTCGGACAATCCGTCCGGCCTGCGACTGGTCAAGGTCGAGACGCTCGACCAGGCAGTGGATGCGCTGCACGTGATCGGATCGGGCGGGCAGCCGCCAAGCTGCTAGCGAACGCTGGCGGTCACGGGTAGTGGCCATGCGTAGAGTTGTCACCGTCTAGCAATCGATCAGGGAGCGTAGCCAGTGGGGATGCGGCCCACCGCACGGATGCCGAAGCTGACTCGGCGTAGCCGGATTCTGATCCTGATCGCACTGGGTGTGATCGCTCTGCTGCTCGCGGGTCCGCGGCTGATCGACGCCTACGTCGACTGGCTATGGTTCGGCGAGCTGGGCTACCGCTCGGTGTTTTCCACGGTGCTGGTCACCCGGTTCGTGCTCTTTTTGATCGCCGGTCTGCTGGTGGGCGGCATCGTGTTCGCCGGGCTCGCGGTGGCTTACCGCACCCGCCCGGTGTTCGTGCCGAGTAACGAGAACGATCCGGTGGCGCGCTACCGCACCCTAGTGCTGTCCCGGTTGCGACTGGTGAGCGCCGGAATCCCGGTGGCTGTCGGCCTGCTGGCCGGCATCATCGCGCAAAGCTATTGGGTGCGGATCCAGCTGTTCTTGCACGGCGGTGACTTCGGCATCAAGGACCCGCAGTTCGGCAAGGATCTCGGTTTCTACGCGTTCGAGCTGCCGTTCTACCGGCTGCTGCTCAGCTACCTGTTCGTCGCGGTGTTCCTGGCCTTCGTCGCCAACCTGTTGGCCCACTACATCTTTGGCGGCATCCGGCTGTCGGGTCGGACGGGCGTGCTGAGCCGTTCCGCGCGGATCCAGCTGGTCACCCTGGTCGGGATGTTGGTCGTGCTCAAGGCGATTGCGTACTGGATGGACCGCTATGGGTTGTTGTCCCACACCCGCGGCGGCAAACCCTTCACCGGCGCCGGGTACACCGACATCAACGCGGTGCTGCCGGCGAAGCTGATCCTCATGGCCATCGCGGTCATCTGCGCGGCCGCGGTGTTCTCCGCCGTCGTGCTCAAGGATTTGCGGATTCCGGCGATCGGGTTGGTCTTGTTGCTGCTGTCGTCGTTGATCGTGGGCGCCGGGTGGCCGCTGATCGTCGAGCAGATCAGCGTCAAACCCAATGCCGCGCAGAAGGAAAGCGAATACATCAGCCGCAGCATCGCCGCAACGCGACAAGCGTACGGCCTGACCTCGGACCAGGTCACGTATCGCAACTACACCGGCGACGCACAGGCCGCGGCCCAGCAGGTCGCCGACGACCGCGCGACCACGTCCAACATCCGACTACTCGACCCGACGATCATCAGCCCAGCGTTCACCCAGTTCCAACAGGGCAAGAATTTCTATTACTTCCCCGACCAGCTCTCCATCGACAGGTACCAGGACCGCAACGGCGCGTTGCGTGACTACGTGGTGGCGGCCCGCGAACTCAACCCCGACCGGCTGATCGAGAATCAGCGAGACTGGATCAACCGGCACAGCGTCTACACCCACGGCAACGGGTTCATCGCCTCGCCGGCCAACACGGTCCGCGGCGTCGCCAACGATCCCAACCAAAACGGTGGCTACCCCGAATTCCTGGTCAACGTCGTCGGCGCCAATGGAGGGGTGGTGTCCGACGGCCCGGCGCAACTCGACCAGCCGCGCGTCTACTTCGGGCCGGTCATCTCCAACACGTCGGCCGATTACGCGATTGTCGGGCGCAACGGCACCGATCGCGAATACGACTACGAGACCAACAACGAGACCAAGAACTACACCTACACCGGGCTCGGCGGCGTCCCGCTCGGCGACTGGCTGTCGCGCAGCGTGTTCGCCGCCAAGTTCGCCGAGCGAAATTTCTTGTTCTCCAACGTGATCGGCTCGAACAGCAAGATCCTGTTCAACCGCGATCCGGCGCGACGGGTGGAGGCGGTGGCGCCGTGGCTGACCACCGACAGCGCGGTGTACCCGGCGATCGTCAACAAGCGACTGGTGTGGATCATCGACGGCTACACCACGTTGGACAACTACCCGTATTCCGAACTCACGTCACTCGAGTCGGCGACCGCGGACTCCAACGAGGTGGCGTTCAACAAGCTGGCGCCCGACAAGCGGGTCTCCTACATCCGCAACTCGGTGAAGGCGACCGTGGACGCCTATGACGGCACCGTCACGCTGTACCAGCAAGACGAACAGGACCCGGTGCTCAAGGCCTGGATGCAGGTGTTCCCGGGCACCGTGAAGCCCAAGAGCAACATCAGCCCGGAGCTGGCCGAGCACCTGCGCTATCCCGAGGACCTGTTCAAGGTGCAGCGGATGCTGCTGGCGAAGTACCACGTCAACGATCCGGTGACGTTCTTTTCCACCTCGGATTTCTGGGACGTGCCGCTGGATCCGAACCCGACGGCCAGCAGCTACCAGCCGCCGTACTACATCGTCGCGAAAAACATTGCGAAGAACGACAATACGGCGTCGTATCAGCTGACCAGCGCGATGAACAGGTTTAAGCGCGATTATCTGGCCGCCTACATCAGCGCCAGCTCCGACCCGGCGACGTACGGCAGGATCACCGTGCTGACCATCCCGGGTCAGGTCAACGGGCCGAAGCTGGCCAACAACGCGATCACCACAGATCCGGCGGTGTCCCAGGACCTCGGCGTGATCGGGCGCGACAATCAGAACCGGATCCGGTGGGGCAACTTGCTCACCTTGCCGGTAGGGCAGGGCGGCCTGCTCTACGTCGAACCCGTGTATGCCTCTCCGGGGGCCAGCGACGCGGCGTCGTCGTATCCGCGGCTGATCCGGGTGGCGATGATGTACAACGACAAGATTGGGTACGGCCCCACCGTGCGGGACGCCCTGACCGGGTTGTTCGGTCCGGGCGCGGGTGCGGCCGCGACGGGCATCCAGCCCACCGAGGCGGGGACACCCGCGGCGAGTCCGCCGGCCAGCGCTCCGGCGCCGGTCGCGACGCCCGGATCAGCGCCGTCGGGCGCCGCACCCTCGGTGCCCGACGGATCGGTGACGCTGTCGCCCGCCAAATCCGCTGCCCTACAAGAGATTCAGGCGGCAATCGGCGAGGCCAAGGACGCGCAGAAGAAGGGCGATTTCGCTGGCTATGGTGCGGCGCTGCAGCGGCTGGACGACGCGATCACCAAGTACAACAACACCAAATAGCTTTCAGGCGTAGGCCGTTCGGAACCTGTCCCGATAGGCCTTCGGGCTGATGCCCAGATGATTGACGAATACCCGTCGCAGCGTTTCGATGCTGCCGAAGCCGGCCATGCCCGCGGTCTCGGTGACCGACCGGCCGGCTTCCAGTGCGCCACGGGCGAAATCGATCCGAACTAATTCGACGTAGCGCGCCGGGCTCATCCCGAGCTCGGATTGAAACAGCCGGGTCAGTTGGCGTGTGCTCAAAGATGCCAGGGCCGCAAGCTTTTTCACGCTGTAGTCGGCGCCGGGGTTGGCCGCGATCGCATCGGTGACCGGGCGCAGCGGCGACTGCGGCGGGGGATCGGCCTCGAGCAACACCGAGAATTGTGATTGGCCGCCCGCGCGTTTGAGGTAGACGACCAGCCACCTGGCCACGTCGCGGACCAGTTCGGTCCCGTAATCCATTTCGACCAACGCCAGCGCGAGGTCGATGCCCGAGGAAATGCCGGCCGAGGTGAAAATGTCGCCGTCGCGCACGAAGATCGCGTCCGGCTCGACGGTCACATCCGGGAAAGCCCGGGCCAACAACCGGGTGTCGTGCCAGTGCGTGGTCGCGCGACGGCCGCGCAGCACCCCGGCCTGCGCGAGGATGAAGGACCCCGTGCAGATGGACGCCAGACGCCGGGTCCGTGCCGACACCGACCGGATGGCCTCCACCAGGGCGGGATCGATGGCTCGGGCGGGCAGGTCGTCGCTGCCGGCGACCATGACGGTATCGGCGGAGTCGATCGCCGAAATGCTGTCGGTGACGCCCAATCGCGCCCCGATCGAGCTGGTCACATCGCGCCCGTCCACGGACGCGATTTTGACCTGGTAGTCGGCGCCGAACCGGTTGGCCTCGACGAACACTTCACCCGCCCCCGCGACGTCTAACAGCGTCACCCCGTCAAAGACGACGATCACCACCACCCGAGAACGCGCTCTGGCTGCAGCCACCCAGCCATTGTGTCGCTTTCTGTGGAGAGGACGGCCCGAACCGGCCGGGTCGGATTGCCCGTGCGGCCGCACACTCATAACGGAGATCACCGGAGAAGGAGAGAACAACATGACTACCAGCTCAATTGACACCATCGCCGGCATCCACGTTCCCGACACCGCGCTGGCGCGCGAGGTCACCGAGTTCATCCGCGACACCGAGGACGAGTTGCTCTTCAATCATTCCCGGCGGGTGTTCTTCTTCGGCGCATTGCAGGGCCAGCGTCGCGGACTGCAACCGGACGTGGAGCTGCTCTATGTCGCGGCGATGTTCCACGACCTCGGGCTGACCGAGCGCTACCGTGGCTCCGCCGTCCGCTTCGAGGTCGACGGCGCCAACGCGGCCCGGGACTTCCTGCTGAACCACGGCGTCGACCAACCCGACGCTGACAAGGTGTGGGTCGGCATCGCCTTGCACACCACCCCCGGCGTGCCCGAGTTCATGGCACCCGAGGTCGCCCTGCTACAGGCCGGCGTGGAAGTCGACGTGGTCGGGGTCGGACGCGAGCAGTTGGCCCCCGAGGCGCTGGCCGCGGTGACCACCGCCCATCCGCGCCCACAGTTCAAACAGCGCATTCTGGCGGCGTTCGACAACGGCATGAAGCACCGCCCGCGGACCACCGACGGCACCATGAACGCCGACGTGCTGGCGCACTTCGATCCCGCCTTCGAGCGTGTCGACTTCGTCGACAAGATCCTCAACAACAGCTGGCCCGAGTAGCGGAAGGGAGCAGACCAATGGACATCTACGAAGGCCTTTACACCACCAGGATGATGCGGCGGTTGCGGCCGGATCCGATCCCGCTGGACACGCAGGCCCGCATCCTCGATGCGGCGATTCGCGCCCCCAACGGGGGTAACACCCAACGTTGGCACTTTGTCGCCGTGGACGATCCGGAACTCATCCGCAAGTTCGCCCAACTTTTCCGCAAGTCCCGTGCCCTCGAATACGAGAAGTTCAGCACGGGAACAGGTCCGATGGTGGCGACGGCGCCCGGTGCGGACCCGGCCGCTCACGCCGCGACGATGCGCCGAATGAAAGGCTCGGGCGATTACCTGGCCGACCATTTCCAAGAAATTCCCTTGTTGCTCTTCGTCTTCGCCATCGACGACTACGGCGGCGCCAACATCTTCCCGGCGATTTGGAGTGCGTTGCTCGCCGCCCGTGCCGAAGGCGTCGGCGGCGTCATGACGATGGTGCTCCGCAATTTCGAGGACGAGGTGAACGAATTACTGGGCGTGCCTGTTGCGGAAGGCTGGAAGATGTCGGCCATGCTCACCCTCGGTTATCCGTTGGGCAAGTGGGGCGTCGCGGCCAACCGCCATCCGGTGCATGAGGTTTCATCCCGCAACGGCTGGGACAAGTCGTTCGGTATCGAAGTGCCGCAACCACTGTGGCCGCCGCACGCCGACATGACGACCGGCCTGGCCGCGGCGGGCTGACATAGCGGCCGGCCATTGCAGCCCAAGAATATTCGGAGAAAGGTGAGTCACATGACCGAGCGAAACGACATCGGGGTCACGGTGGTGCAGCCGGGGGAGGGCGACGTCGTCACCCTCCCGGGCTTCGGGGCGGTGTTCAAATTGTCCGGCAAGACCAACGGCGGCGAGGTGTCCATCGTCGAGCACCCATTCGCGGTCGGCCTGCTCACCGCGGCGCACCGGCACACCCGGGAGGACGAGCATTCGATAGTCCTGGCCGGCGAGATCGGCTTCCGCTCCGACGACAGTGAGGTGGTCCTGGGTCCCGGTGGCTACATCACCAAGCCCCGCGGACAGATGCACGCCATGTGGAACGCCGGCAGCGAGCCGGGCCGCATCGTCGAGATCATCACCCCGGGCGGATTCGAGAACTATTTCCGGGAACTCGGCGAGCTGCTCATCGAGCACGCCGACGACCCTGCGGGCAACCCGCTGCACGAGTTGCCCGAGTTCGGCGAGCTCGCCGACAAGTACGGGCTTACCTACGGGTCGCCGGAGTGGATGGACGACATCGCGCAGCGGTACGGGCTGAACCCGCCGTCGCACTGACCCGGGCCGCTACCCCGCTGAGCCCGCGATTTGGTCGCCGTGACACCGGTTCGGTAACCTGGCATTCACCAACGCGGGGTGGAGCAGCTCGGTAGCTCGCTGGGCTCATAACCCAGAGGTCGCAGGTTCGAATCCTGTCCCCGCTACCAGGTAAAACGGCCCTCGGAGATTTCTCCGGGGGCCGTTTTCATGCCTAGCGGGGCAGCACGGCCTCGATGGCGCTGATGACCTCGGGGGCGTCGGGTTCGGTGCGGGGCCGGAACCGGTGCACCACCTCACCGCCGGGGGCGAGGAGGAACTTCTCGAAGTTCCACTGGATGTCTCCGGCGTGACCGTCGGCATCGGCGGTCTTGGTCAGCTCGGCGTACAGCGGGTGGCGGTCATCGCCGTTGACGTCGGTCTTCGCCAGTAGCGGGAACGTCACCCCGTAGGTCGTCGAGCAGAACTCCTGGATCTCATCGGCCGTGCCCGGCTCCTGGCCCATGAACTGGTTGCAGGGCACGCCGACGACCGTCAGGCCGCGCTCGCCGTAGTCCTTGGCCAGCTTCTCCAGCGCCGTGTATTGCGGAGTCAGCCCGCATTTGGAGGCTACGTTGACGACCAGCGTTGCGCCGTCGGACAATTCGGCCAGCGTGGTCGGCCGGCCGTCGAGGGTGGTCAGGGCGATGTTGTTGAGGGTCACGCGGACGACGCTAACGCAATTCAGAGCCAGCCGGTGCGGGCGGCGGCGACCGGCTCAGCGGGGGCCGGGGCCAATTCGCCGTTGCGCACGCCGTCGAGCAACCGTTTGACCGCGGCGACGATCTCCGGCGCCGCCGCTGCGAGTCCGGTCGTGTCGGCTTCGCTGACCTCGTCGGTGTCGACGCCGGCGCGGGCCAGGATGGCGGCCGGGTCGGCCAGCTGCTCGGTCAACCAGGACAGCGGATCGGCGGACAGCTCGGGGACAAAGTGCCGGTTACTGGGCTCCCAGCCGTCGAAACGCGGATGGTGATGGGCCCGGTCCAGCGTCCCGGGCGGGCTCTCCGTGGACCCGAAGAGGTCCACTCGCCACACGGGGCGGGTGAAGGCGATCGGGACGCCGGCGTAGATCGAGCCGTGGGGCGCGGCCCGGTCGACCAGGCGCAGTTCCAGTCTGACTCCACGCTCCGGGGTCTCCTGACCCTCGAGCGGGGACGGGTCGATGAAATACATGTCCCCGACGACCACGCCCAGGGATTCGAAGCCGAACGCTGCGAGCATCGCGCACCTTTCTTAGTCCGTTGTCGAGCGTAGACCGGGCGCTCTCCAGCCGAGGCGTCCGCCGAATTATGTGAATAGCGGTTCGCGCCCGCGCGGTGCTCGCGGTACATTTCATGGGTCTTCGTTATTGCATGTGTGTACCGAGCCCCTGGCAAAGGCTGGCGGGTGATTCGCCGCAGCGCCCGGGAGGCCGCCAGGTAGGGGATAACACCATCAACCCGTAAACACACACACACCTAGGACGCGAACCAATGCAGGAGAACATAATTGGCTTTCGGGATGATCGGTGAGCGGCCATCTGTAGGGGTGGTTGTTCGAAAGATCATGTTGTGCGCCCGCCGTTTTCCGCCGTTGCTTTTGTTTGTGCCACTGCATCGCGGTACATTTCACTGGTCGTATTGCATAGGTGTACAGGCCAACGCCGGGTGGCGACGGTCCCGAGGTGAGGGGCAGGGTTGGCGACGGTGGGTTATCTGGGCCACCAACCGTATAGCTGGTGGTGCCTGATGATTTCCGGGCTCACGGTGTAGGCCATGGAAGGTTCACCCGTTCAGATCAACGACTCGCGAGAGCCGCCCTACCGGATCATCACCTTTGTCGTGCTGGTGGTTCTCGCCGTGATCTTCACCCTGGTCTACATCCAGTTTCGCGGAGGTTTCACTCCCAAGACCCAGTTGACGATGTTGGCGTCGCGTGCCGGGTTGGTGATGGATCCGGGTTCGAAGGTGACTTATAACGGTGTGGAGATCGGCCGGGTGGGGTCGATCTCGGAGACGGCGCGTGACGGGAAGCCGGCCGCGAAGTTCACCCTC
>NZ_DASUHS010000255.1:0-2316 GCF_036273375.1 Mycobacterium sp.
CTGGGGTCCGGGTCCCACCCTCGGCACGGTGTTCCTGGTGGTGTTGTTCGCCGCGGATCTGGCGCTGGTCCGCAAGCTGGCACATGCCGGTGTCGACAAGGTGGTGCACGATTTCTCACGCCGTCTGCTCCGGGTCACCGCGTTGGCCACCGCGCTGTTCGCTTTCTACTGCTGGTACGGCGTGGACCATCTCTGGCAGTCGTACATAGGCGTCTTCTCCTACGCGTTGCCCCTGGCGTTGCTCATCTTGGGCTCTTCGGCGCTGATGGTGCTGGCGACGTCGCGGCAGGAGCTGGTAGCCCGCCGCCTGGCCGCCGGCGTCGCCGCGGGCAGCCTGGCGGTCGGGGTGGTGCTCGCGCTCACCACGGACGCCTTGCGCAGAGACCGCGACGAGCTGACGGGCGTGCCGCTCGCGCTCGACTACCTGGCCGCGCACGCCCACGGTAAACCGATCGTGCTACAGACCCGCACCGACGAATCCTGGGCCGACGCACTCGCGCTCCTCGACGCTGTCACCCGGGAGGGACAGCGTGCCTGCCTCGCACAGGAACGGTGGCGGCTTCAGGCCACCCCGCGGTTCATCTGCACGCCGCAAGAGATGGCCGGCGCGGCGCGCTTCACCCTCAGCCGCGTCGATCCGGTACCACCGGGCACCCCTGTGGTGCCGAATGTCAACCCAATCCCCGCGTCCTATCCGCCCTCGGCGATCATCGCCGCCGGCTGACAGTCACCTTCCAGCGATGCTGTCGAACGTCAGGTCGGCAGGCGCCGGTTGATCAGCAACGCGGCCAGCGCCGCCAGCGCCAACACCAGCGCACCCAGCCGCACCCAGCCCACGCTGGCATCGCCCTTGATGGTCTCGTAGCCGATCTGCTGCTGCAGCGTCGCGTACACGGATCTCAGTTCCTGCAATGACGCTGCGCTGTAAGCATTCCCACCCGAAAGCGTGGCGACCTTCTTCAGCGTCTCGTCGTCGACGGGCACCGGCTGGCGCTGGTCGTTGATTTCGACGAAGCCGTACGGGGTGCCGAACGAGATGGTCGAGATCGGCACGCCCTGGTCCTTGGCGGTGCGCGCGGCGGTGAAGGCGCCCTTCGGGTTGTCCGGGTTGGTCGGCATCGTCTCCTTGCCGTCGGAGAACAACACGATGCGCGCAGGCGGCGGTTTGTCGCCACCGCCGATCACCGCGCCGACCGTCGCGATGGCCTGCAAGGCGGTGAAGATGCCCTCCCCGGTGGCGGTGCGGTCGGCGAACTGAAGCTTGTCCAGCGCGGTCTTGGTCGATTCCCGATTGGTCGTCGGCGAAACCAACACCGTGGCGGTCCCCGCGTAGGCGATCAGGCCGAGGTTGATGCCCGGGGTCAGCTCGCCGGCGAACTGCTTTGCGGCCTCCTGCGCGGCCGCCATCCGGTTGGGCTGGACGTCGGTGGCGCGCATGGACTGCGAGACGTCGATGACCAGCATCACCACCGCACGGTTGCGGGGAATCCGGACGTCGTTCGTCGGACCCGCCATCGCGATGGTGAACAGGACCAGCGACGCGATGAGCAGAATCGCCGGCAGGTGCCGCCACTTGGGTGGCCTTTTGGGGGCGACGCTTTCCAGCAGCTCCATATTGGCGAACCGCAGCATGCGCCGCTGCCTGGCCAACTGCATCAGGATGTAGAGCGCGGCCAGCCCGAAGACGACAAGCAGGAACAGGAAGAACCACGAATGTTCAAAGCCCGACAACGACATTGGGCCGAGTAGCGGCAGCGTCACTGCCGCCCTGCCAATGCGCCGCGCCGGCGGGATTCGACAAACCGCACGATGTCGGCGATCCAATCCCGGTCGGTGCGCAGCGTCAGTATCGGGGCCCCGCAGCTGCGGATAGTGCGCGCCACATCGGCGCGGTGCGCCGCGGCGGCCTTGGCGAAATCGTCGCGCAGCTGGGCGTCGATGGTGAATTCGCGGGTGACGCCGGACTCGGCGTCCTGCAGCACTACGTCGCCGATGTCGGGCAGCTCGACGTCACGGGGGTCGAGCACCTCGATGGCCAGCACCTCGTGCCGGGCGGCGACTGCCCGCAGCGGCCGCATCCAGTTGATCGGCCCGAGGAAGTCGCTGATGATCACCGCCATGCCCCGGCGGCGTTCCGGACGGCGCAACGCGTCGATCGCCGTCGCCAGATCGCCGCGCACCCCGACCGGAGCGCGCGGCGTGGTGGCGATGGTGCGCAGCAGCGTCTGCTCGTGCTGGCGCCCGGAGCGCGCGGGCACCCGAGTGATGTTGGCACCGGTGGAAACGATCGCCCCGAGCCGAT
Organism: Mycobacterium sp.; assembly: GCF_036273375.1. Lineage (GTDB taxonomy): Bacteria > Actinomycetota > Actinomycetes > Mycobacteriales > Mycobacteriaceae > Mycobacterium. The sequence goes on from NZ_DASUHS010000255.1 coordinate 2,303, forward strand.
TGCCGCCGCCGCTG
>NZ_DASUHS010000256.1:0-46028 GCF_036273375.1 Mycobacterium sp.
TTGTCGTAGGTGGCTGCGATGATGTTGTCATGCGCTTTGAGCGCATCGGCTGGCGCTGTGGTGGTGAGTCCTGGCGAGCGTCTTGAGGTGTTGTTCGAGGAGTTGGCGGAGTTGGCCGGTCAGCGCAATGCGATTGATGGGCGCATCGTCGAGATCGTGGCCGAGATCGATCGCGACGAGCTCTGCGGCGTCACCGGCGCGCGGTCGCTGCCGGCGCTGGTGGCCTGGAAGATCGGCTGCTCGTCAACGAACGCCCACACGATCACCACCGTCGCGCGCCGGCTCGAGGAGTTCCCACGCTGCGCCCAAGGCATGCGAGAGGGCCGGCTGTCGGCCGATCAGGTCGGGGTCATCGCGGCGCGGGCCGGCGAGGGGTCCGATGAGCACTACGCGCAGCTGGCGCGCAGTACCACGGTCAATCAGCTGCGCACCGCGGTCAAGCTAGAACCGCGACCCGAACCCGAACCTCGGCCAGATGGGCCTGAACCGCAGGCCTCGATCACCAAGACCTCCGACGACGAGGGCAGCTATTGGCGGATCAAACTTCCGCACACCGATGCCGCGAAGTTCGACGCCGCGTTGGCGTCTCATCGTGATGCGCTGATCGCCGAGTGGAAGCGCGATCGCGACAATGGCGACCGCGCCTGCGATCAGCTGCCGCCGTTGCCGGGCACCGTCGAGGCGTTTATGCGCCTGGTCGAGGCCGGGTGGGACGCCGAGGCGGCCCGCCGCCCACACGGGCAGCACACCACTGTGGTGGTGCATGTCGACGTTGAGCAGCGCGCCGCGGCACTGCATTTGGGTCCGCTGCTCACCGACGCCGAACGCCGATACCTGACGTGTGATGCGACGTGTGAAGCCTGGTTCGAACGTCGCGGCGAGGTCATTGGTGCCGGCCGGGCCACCCGCTTGATCAACCGGCGGCTTCGCCGCGCGCTGGAGCATCGGGACCGCATGTGCGCGGTTCCGGGCTGTGGTGCCACCCGTGGCCTGCACGCCCATCACATCCGGCATTGGGAAGACGGCGGCCCCACGGAGTTGGCCAACCTGGTGCTGCTATGCCCTTATCATCACCGGTTGCACCATCGTGGCGTCATCACCATCACCGGACCCGCAGACGCTGTCATCGTCACCGACAACGCGGGCCGATCACTGAGCCCGGGATCGTTGGCGCGCCCACCAACTCGACCCCCGCCCGCCGTGGCGCCCTGCCCGGGACCCACCGGCGAGCGCGCCCACTGGTGGTGGTATACACCCTTCCAACCCCAACCACCACCGACAAAAAACTAGCTTGGTTACCCGGACCCCTCACTACCCGCAACATATCGAAGCTTAAACACGTTGGGGCATAAAGAAGTTCGTTCAAGCGGCTCGGCTGCCCACCGCGTCGTGGACATCGGGGCCGACAGCCAATCACGCACCGGCTGGTCGACGTGAGCCGTTGATCTATGGCGTGAAGAAAGGCGGCATCCGGCGACTCGCCGGCATCGAAGTAGAGGTCGAAGCCGATAACGCCTTTCGGCGGCCGCGCCGCCGTACCAGTCGCTCCGCATGTCTCATCTGTAACGGATTGAGGGGTGTATAGGACTGTCACCCACGCGTGTTTTGGGGCGGATTTTCTTCGTGGGGGACAGTGTTATCTGTAACGGTGTCACCGACGTTGGCTGCTTGCGTTGGGCAGTCGTGGGTGTTCCAAGCCACGTGGAAAAGCGGCGTTGGAATATGCTGCTGTGCTGTGCAGGGAACTCGCTTGGACACTGCTCGGATCCGAGCGACTCGCCGAATCATCGATCCGATTTTTCTCGATACTCCGCTGTACTGCTGCGAAGCTTTGGAACGAAGACTCGGGTGCGCGGTGAGCATCAAGCTCGAAACAGCCAATCCGGTCCGCAGCTTCAAGGCGCGCGGCACCGAGGTCGTCGCGAGCCTGCTCGTCGACAATGGCTCACCCGCCGTGGTGTGTGGCAGCGCGGGCAACCTCGGGCAAGCCCTGGCTTGGTCTGGTCGCGCCAGGGGGCTCGAGGTCACGGTCGTGGCATCCCGGTTTGCCCCTGCGGTCAAGCTCGATCGCATCCGTGCACTGGGCGCGAGATTGGAGTTAGTGGACGGCGATAACGAGATGGCCCGTGCCCGGGCGGCAGCCATCGCGCGGCATGACGGCATCGGGCTGCTTGACGACAGCTTGGACATCGAAACCTGTGAGGGCGCGGCGACCATTGGCGTGGAACTGGTGGAGGCCGGGTCGTCGTTCGACGCAGTACTGATCGCTCTCGGGGGCGGAGCGCTGGCTACCGGGGTCGGGCATGTGATGAAGGCTTTCGCACCCGACGTCGAGGTGATCTGCATTCAGCCGGCCGGCGCACCGGCGATGACACAGTCGTGGCGACAGCGCCGCGTTGTCACCACCGACTCGGCCGACACCATCGCCGACGCTGTAGCCGGCCGGTTTCCAATTCCTGAAGTCCTCAACGACCTCCTCCTGGTCGGCGACGACGCCGTCCTGGTCCAGGAAGCATCGATCATCGCCGGTATGCGGGTGCTTCTGGACGACGCTGGCCTCGTCGTCGAACCGGCGGCCGCACTTGGTATTGCGGCCATCCTCGAAGACCGCGACCGCTTCGCGGGCCGACATGTGGTCACCATCGTGTGCGGCAGCAACGTCGACATGGATGCGTACCGCCGCTGGGCCGTTTCGGACCCGCCACCGGCATACCGTCCACGGCCAGGGCATACCGACTGAGCCCCGTTGCCGTTAGCCGCCGTCGAAACCGGCCGGCCGGCCCCTGATCACCACCTCGTTTCTAAACGGGTCAACTTACCGCCTGCTCGTGAGTGACATGTTCAACATGCAAGCCTCACACGAGCCTATGACATATCGATGTAACTAACGCGCTGAGCAGTCAGTTATCGCTTTCTCTCGACACCCGTTACAGATAAGCCATCGGCCGGGTCACGCGGTTGTACGGGTTCTCGCTCGTCATCCATGACGGTTCCCCCTTCGGCTGGCGGCCGACGGCTATAAGCTGAAGTAGCACAAGGGATTTAACGTCGCTAGCTTGATGGCGGCGGCCCGCTGCGTCCGGCGTCGCCGAGCTTGCGAACGCCGCTAGCTCGTCGCCCGTTGCGCTGCCACGAACAGATTCCCGGGCACGTAGTCCCGGACTTCCTCGGGCGCCGCGCGCCCGTAGCCGGCCATCAACTCGTCGGCCGGTGTCACCGTCACGTCCCAGCCGTGGCGGCCGAACCACTCGCCGACGTCCTCGCGCTCCTCGAAGTACCAGAGCTCGTCGGTCCGGGGCAGCTCGCGGTCCGGATCGACGTCGGTCATCAGCCCGCGGATCCGATCCATCCGTTCACGGCGCTTGGCGCGCGCCTGCGGGTCGAGGAATTTCGGACCCAACGCCTCCACGGCGACCCGGCTGCCGGGAACGGTCAGCCCCTGAATGCGGTCGAACAGTAGCTCCTGGGCCGCCGCTGGCAGATACGGCATCAAGCCCTCGGCCGACCAGACACTGTGGGCGGAGACATCAAAACCCGCCTGTCGCAACGCAGCCGGCCAATCCTGGCGAAGGTCCACCGGCACCGCGACACGGTTGCAGGCGGGCTGCGCCCCATGCTCGGCCAACGTGGACGCCTTGAAGTCCAGCACCCGGGTCTGGTCGAGCTCGTAGACCGTCGTGCCCGCCGGCCAGGGCAACCGCCAGGACCGCGCGTCCAGGCCGGCCGCCAGGATCACCGCCTGGCGGATGCCCGCGCCGGTGGCATCGAGAAAGAACTTGTCGAAAAAGGCGGTGCGCGAAGCCATGTAACCGACCATCGACTGCATCTGCAACGGCAACGTCGGTTCGGCTTCGATGACCTCGTCCGGTAGCTGCGCGGCAGAGTGCCAGTTCCACACGCCGTCCCCCGCAGCATCGAGGAACATCTGAGCGAATGGATCTGTGATCAAAGGGTTTTCGTTGCGAGTCTCCGCCGCGCGGGCCGAGGCCACACCCAGCGCGGTCGCCCCCACGCTTTCGGTGATCTCCCAGCTGTCGTTGTCGGTTCTGGCTCCGCTCACTTCTGGGTCACTCGCCCTTCCTGGTCCGTTGCGCCGAGACGAACAGCGTCTGCGGCGTGGCGTCGTCGATGTCTTGTGGGGGTCTGCGGTCGTAGCCGGCCATCAACTCCGGCGCCGGGGTGACCGACACAGCCCAGCCGTGCCGGCCCAGCCAGTCACCCACGTCTTCACGTTCCTCGAAGTACCACAGGTCTTGCACGTCGGGAATGTCGCGGTCGGGATCCAGTTCGGCCATCAGGTCTCGCACCCGTTGCATCGTCTGGCGTTGCCGGTCGCGGGCGTCCTCGTCGAGGAAGTCGGGACCGGGCGCCTCCACGGCGATCCGGCTGCCTTGCGCGCCCAGCGCCTGTATCCGCTCGAACAACAGCTCCTGGGCGGCCGCCGGCAGAAACGGCAACAGCCCCTCGGCCGACCACACGCTGGGCGCAGACGCATCAAATCCGGCCCGCTGCAATGCGGACGGCCAATCGTGGCGCAGGTCGACTGGAACGTTGACCAGATCACAGGTTGGCTGGGCGCCCTTGTCGCCCAGCGTCGACGCCTTGAAGTCCAGCACCCGCGGCTGGTCCAGCTCGTACACCGTGGTGCCGTCCGGCCAGGGCAGTCGCCAGGCCCGCGAGTCCAGCCCCGCCGCCAGGATCACCACCTGCCGCACGCCCGCGGCGGTGGCGTCGAGGAAGAACTGGTCGAAGAACGCCGTCCGCGCGGCCATGTAGTCGACCATCCCCTGCATCCGCGGCTTGAGGTCCGGTTCGATCTCGGCGATCTGGGCGGGCAGATTTCCAGGGGCGAACCAGTCCCACATCCCTTTTCCGGCGGCCTGCAGGAACGCCCGCGCAAACGGGTCGCTGATCAGCGGGTTCTCACTTTCGGTCTCCGCGGCCCGAGCCGCGGCCACGCCGAGCGCCGTCGCCCCCACGCTCTCGGTGATCTCCCAGCTGTCGTTGTCCGTTCTGGCCACGCCGGTGCCCTCCCCAATTCGCTAGCACGCCTACCTACCTGACCCTACGCGCGCCGGATGAGTGGGAGCTGTCAACGAACCGGGTATTGAGTTAATTTGTCGGCGGGCCACTTAGCAGGCTGAAAGCAATGTGTCAGCGGTGGCGAGCGAAGCCGAAGGATCTTCAATACATGCGAGTCGACGGGCGCGACATCATCGTTTCCGGCAACTTGCTGCAGCCTTTGACCCGGCGGACCAACGACATCCTGCGGCTGATACTGGCCTCGCTCTTCCTGGCGCTGGTGATCACGGGTTCGGTGATCACCCGCCCGCAATGGATCGCGCTGGAGAAATCCGTTTCGCAGATCGTCGGCGTGTTGTCGCCGACGCAATCCGACTTGGTGTACCTGATCTACGGATTGGCGATCGTGGCCTTGCCGTTCATGATCCTCATCGGTCTGATCGTCGCCGGGCAGTGGAAACTGCTGGGCGCGTACGCCACCGCGGGGCTGAGCGCGATCGTCTTGTTGTCGATCAGCGGCACCGGCCTCGCCGCGCCGCGGTGGCACTTCGAGGCCCTCGACCGGCTGACCACGCTGCCGGCGCAGCTGCTCGATGACCCTCGGTGGATCGGGATGCTGGCGGCGGTGCTGACGGTCTCGGGCCCGTGGCTGCCGGCGCGCTGGCGGCACTGGTGGTGGGCGCTGCTGCTGGCCTTCGTCCCCATCCACCTGGTGGTCAGTGCGATCGTCCCGGCGCGCTCGTTGGTGGGCCTGGCGGCGGGGTGGGTCGTCGGCGCGCTGGTGGTGCTCGTCGTCGGCACTCCCGCGCTCGAGGTACCGCTGGATGCCGCGGTGCGGGCGCTGGCCAAGGGCGGCTTCGCCGTCTCGCGGCTCACCGTGGTCCGGCCGGCGGGCCGCGGCCCGCTGATTCTTTCGGCCGACGGCGAACATCTCGGGGAGACAGCGCTGATCGAGCTGTACGGCCCGCATCAACGCAGCGGCGGAGCGCTGCGTCAGCTCTGGGAAAAGCTGAAGCTGCGCGACGCCGAAACCGCACCCCTGGTGACCTCCATGCGCCGGGCCGTGGAGCATCGCGCGTTGATGGCGATCGCCATCGGTGAAGCGGGCCTGGCAAACACGGCGACGGTCGCCGTCGCGCCGCTGGACCGGGGCTGGATGCTCTACTCGCACCGACCCCCCGGCGGGACGCCCATCGACGAATGCGCGAAGACGACTCCCGTTGCCCGGCTGTGGGAATCGCTGCGAGCCCTCAACGACCGCCAGATCGCCCACGGTGACCTGCGCAGCTACCACATCACCGTGGAGGACGACACCGTGATGTTCGGTGGGTTCGGCAACGCCGAATACGGAGCGACCGACGCCCAACTTCAATCCGACATCGCGCAGCTACTGGTGACCGCCTCCGCCCTCTACGAGCCGAAGTCCGCGGTGCGCGCGGCAATCGAGGTCTTCGGCAAGGACAGCATCCTGAGCGCCTCGCGTCGGCTCACGAAAGTCGCTGTGCCGCGATATATTCGGCGGTCGGTGCCGGATGCGGGTGCCGTCATCTCCGGCGCGCGGTCCGAGGTCAAGCGCCAAACCGGCGCCGATCAGATCAAGCCCCAGACCATCACCAGGTTCACCCGCAGCCAGATGGTCCAGCTGGTGCTCTTCGGCGCGCTGGTCTATGTGGCGTACCCCTTCATCAGCACGGCGCCGACGTTCTTCTCTCAGCTGAGGGCCGCGAACTGGTGGTGGGCACTGCTGGGCCTGCTGGTATCGGCGCTGACCTACGTCGGAGCGGCGGCCGCATTGTGGGCCTGCGCCGACGGCATGGTGAACTTTTGGACGCTGTCAATTGCCCAGGTGGCCAATACTTTTGCCGCAACCACCACGCCGGCTGGCGTCGGCGGGCTGGCGCTGAGCACGCGGTTCTTGCAGAAGAGCGGCTTGTCGGCGATGCGAGCGACCGCGGCCGTGGCACTGCAACAGTCGGTACAGGTGATCGCGCACCTTGCGCTGCTGGTCTTGTTCACCGCGGCCGCCGGCGCCTCGATGAACCTGCGGCATTTCGTCCCGAAGGCGACCCTGCTGTACCTGATCGCGGGGATCGCGCTGGGTATCGTCGGCACGTTCCTGTTCGTGCCCACGCTGCGCAAATGGCTGGCGACCGAGGTGCGCCCCAAATTGAACGAGGTGGTGACCGATCTGGTCAAGCTCGCGCGCGAACCGCGGCGGCTGGCCCTGATCCTGCTGGGTTGTGCGGGCACCACCCTCGGTGCGGCGCTGGCCTTATGGGCCAGCATCGAAGCCTTCGGCGGTGGAACGACTTTCGTTGCCGTCACCGTGGTCACCATGGTAGGCGGGACACTGGCATCCGCCGCGCCCACGCCCGGCGGCGTCGGGGCGGTCGAAGCGGCGCTGATCGGTGGCCTGGCCGCGTTCGGTGTGCCGGCGGCCGTCGGCGTGCCGTCGGTCCTGCTGTACCGGGTGCTGACCTGCTGGCTGCCGGTGTTCGTCGGCTGGCCGGTGATGCGGTGGCTGACCACCAACGACATGGTCTGAGGATCTAGTTCTCGGATTCGGCCGCAGCGACCACGAGAACCGTTGAGGTGCGCACGCTTTGGCCGACCGTGGTGGTCAAAGACACCGGATTCGCCACGAACAGGGGCGGACCGTCGTATCCCTTCGGTGGTGCAGCCGCAATGAAGACCATGAAGACAGCCGACGCCGCGATGACCGCAATGAGGGCCCGTCGCGACCGCATACCGGTCTAATACTCCGAAACCGGCTGGATGACGCCGTATTCGCGAGGCGTTTCGGCCGACGAATTGGATAACGATCGGCGATGCGGCGAAATGCCCTCGGAAGGTCGAAAAGATATCGGCAAAGCGGGGTGATATTCGGTTACTGTCATTCCCGGCACGGCTGGCGCTGGTACCGGCCCAATTTTCGGGAGATTGGATTGAAGAAACATTTGACGCTAGCAACCATTTCCGTGGCGCTGAGTTTGGCGCTGGTCGGTTGCGGCAACGACAATAAATCCGGTGATAAGACGTCGACGTCCACTTCGACGACGACGTCGACGTCCACTTCGACGTCGTCGCAGACGAGCGGGGCACCGGCGGCGAAAGCCAAATACACCATCGCCGACTACGTGAAGGACAACAACATCGCCGAGACGCCGGTGCACCATGGCGATCCCGGCCCGAACGTCGACCTGCCGGTGCCCGCGGGCTGGCAACTCAACCAGAACTCCGGCACCTCCTACGGCGGCATCGTGCAGCTTCAGCCCGCCAATCCCTCGGATCCGCCCACGGTCTCGGCGCTGTTTTCCAGGCTGAGCGGCAATGTCGATCCAGCGAAGCTCATCCAATACGCGCCGGGCGAGGTGCAGAATCTGCCTGGGTACCAGGGCCAGGGTGACGGCTCCGCGTCCACGCTCGGCGGTTACCAGGCCTGGCAGATCGGCGGCACGTACCAGCGAGGCGGTCAGACCCGCGCCATCGCACAGAAAACGGTGATAATCCCCAGCCAGGGCGCGGTCTACGTGCTGCAGCTCAACGCCGATGGTCTGGAGGCCGATCAAGGCCCGTTGATGGACGCCACCAACATCATCGACGACCAGACCACCATTACCACTGGCTGAACCGGATGCGTGCGGCCGCGGAGACCGGTGGGCTCCGCGGCTTCGCCGCACCCCTAGGCGGCCGAGCCCGTTGGCCCTACGGTGAACGCATGACGGAGCAGTCATATGCGGTAGACGCCGGGCATCCACCGTCGGCGCTGATGCGTCTGGTCAATCCGGTGATGAGATTCGTGCTGCGCAGTCCGCTGGCCGGTCTCGCCCGCAACCGATTCATGGTGTTGAGTTTCACCGGGCGCAAAACGGGTCGTCCGTATTCGATTCCGTTGAGCGCCCACCTGATCGACGATCAGCTTTACGCGCTGACCGGCAGTCCGTGGAAGCAGAACTTCCGCGACGGCGGACCGGTCCAAGTCGTTTACGACGGCAAGACGACGGCGATGCGCGGTGAGCTCATCCGCGACCGGGCAATCGTCTCCGATCTATTGTTGCGTTGCGCTTCGTCCTATGGAGTCCAGCGCGCACAAAGCATGATCGGACTGAAGTTTCGCGACCAGCGCATACCGACACGCGATGAGTTTGCCGAGGCGGTCGACCGCCTGCATCTCGGTGCGGTCCGGCTGACTCCGGCCGAATAGGCCGGATCCGCTCACGCAGGCGCCGCGCCCGCGGCCGCGCGAGTTCGGGTGACGAGCGGTTGCTCGAAGCCGGCGCCGACAACGGCGCGCTGCACCGCCTCGCGGACCGTATCAGCACGGTCCAGCGGCACCAGGGCGATCACACAGCCGCCGAAGCCGCCGCCGGTCATCCGCGCGCCTAACGCGCCCGCGTGCACCGCGGTGTCGGCGATCAGGTCGATGCGGTCGGTGGTGATGTCGAAGTCGTCGCGCATGGAGGCGTGCGAGGCGGTGAAAATTCGCCCGGCTTCGGGATAGTCCGAACCACGCAGCGCGGCAACGCAATCGATGACTCGCTGGTTTTCGGTGAGCACGTGGCGGGCGCGGCGCGCGTCGACGGGGTCACGCACGCCGGCCAAGACGGCGGGGCCTTGCCGGCCCGCGACGTCCTGCACCTCACGCAGCGACGATGCCGACAGATCGGCGGCCGCCCGCTCGCACGACGCGCGCCGTGCCGCGTAGTCGCCGCCGGCGTGGGTGTGGCGCTCCCGGGAGTCGATCAGCAACAACGCCACACCCGCGGAATCCGGGTCGAAAACCACCGGCGTGACGGTGAGGTCGGCGAAGTCAATCAGCACTGCCGTCGCGTCCTGGCCAAACAGCGCGGCGAACTGATCGAGCAAACCCGTTGGCGCGCCTACATATTCGTTCTCGGCGCGCTGGGCAAGCCGGGCCTGCTCCGTGGCGTCGATGCGGACACCGGCGGCCGACGTGATCGCGCCCAGCGCCGCGCATTCCAGTGCGGCGGAGGATGACAGGCCCGATCCCATTTCCACGTCGCTGCTGATCGACATCGTGCCGCCGGGCACCGGATGGCCGCCCTGGCGCAGCGCCCACACCACCCCGGCCACGTAAGCAGCCCAGCCGGCCACCTCTTTGGGAGCGGTGCCGATCCGGACGCGCACCGGGGCATCGGCGCGGTCGCTGACCACGGTGATCGCATCGTCGTCGGCGGGCGTGAATGTCGCGACGGTGCGCTGCGGTAACGCGATGGGCAGCGCGAAACCCAGGTTGTAGTCGGTGTGTTCGCCGATCAGATTGATCCGCCCCGGCGCGGCGTAACGGACCGTCATCGCAGTTCGGCCAGCCGCTGGGCCACGCTCTCCGGAGTGACGTCGCCGATGAAGGCGTCCATCGCCGATTCGGAGGCCGCCAGGTACTTGAGCTTGGTGGCGCTGCGCCGGATGGACATCAATTCGACGTGGAAGTAACCCTCGGCCTGAGCCGCGGTGTCGGCGTATTGGTGCAGCGCCGAAATGTAGGGCAGCGGTGCGGAATACATCCGGTCGAAGCGTCCGAGCACGTCGAGGTATACGGGCACGAATGCGTCGAGTTCACGCTCGCTGAGTTCGGTCAGGTTGCGCACGAACCTGTTCGGGTAGATGTGAACCTCGACCGGCCAGCGCGCCGCGAACGGCACAAACGCGGTGAACAGCTCGTTGCGCGCGATGATGCGGGTGCCGTCGGCGACCTCGCGGGCCAACAGATCACCGAAGAGGTTGGCGCCGTGCTGTTTTCGATATCGCCGCGCCTGCTCCAGCATGGTGGCGGTGCGCGGCGTCAGGTGGGGATAGCCGTAGATCTGACCGTGCGGGTGGGTCAACGTCACCCCGATCTCCTCACCCCGGTTCTCGAAGCAGAACACCTGCTCGATGCCCGACCTGGCCATCAGGTCGGCGGTGCGATGCCGCCACGCCTCGACGACCAGCCGCGCGTGCGCCGGCTCCAGCTGGGCGACGGACCCGGTGTGGTCGGCGGAGAAACAGATCACTTCGCAGCGGCCCTGCCCGGGCGCGGTGACGAAGCCGTCCTCGGCGGGCACGGGCGCCGAGGCGGGCAACGACGGCAGCGCGCCGGACAGGCTGGGGAACCGGTTCTCGAACACGACGACGTCGTAGTCGGGGGCGGGCACCTCACTGGTCAGCCCGGTCGGGCCCGGACACAGCGGGCACGCCTCCGGTGGCGGCTTGTAGGTGCGGTCCTGGCGCAGCGCCGCGATGATCACCCACTGCCCGGTCGATCGGTCGAACCGCAACTGCGACTGCGCGTGGGGCTCAGTGACACGCGCCGGCAGCGGCCGGCGATCTTCGACCGGCGCCGGACGGTGCCCGGGCAGCGCGAAGAACAGCAGGTCACGACCGTCAGCCAGCTTCGCGCGCGTCGGCGGAGTCACGATGTCGAAGACTAGCTTGGTCGCCGCGGCGCGGTTCGGGTAACCATGTCGGATAAGCGCAAGAGAGGCGGTCTGTCGATAACTGTTCTGTACGAACGCGCCCGCAACTGGGTGATCGGCTCCGATCCTGGCTTGCTTCGGCTGCGAATGGCGTCTCGGACCACGGCCGCGCTTGGCCTTTCACTGCTGGCGCTTTTCATCCTGACCAGGGCGACGGGACAACCGCTGACCGTCGCCCTGCTGGGTGTCGTCATCACCATGGTCGCGTCACGCTCCGTGAACGAACCCGACCCGCGCCAGCAGCGGATCACCATGGCGCTGCTGCCGCTGCCCGCCGCGGTGTCCATCACCGCGGCGGCGGTGCTGGCACCGCACACGGTGGCCAGCGATGTCGTCTTCGTGATCGTCGTGTTCACCGCGGCGTACGTCCGGCGCTTCGGGGCGCGGGGCAGGGCGCTGGGCATGGTCGCGTTCATGTCCTATTTCTTCACGTTGTATCTGCACGCCCGCCTCGCGGAGCTGCCCTGGATGATCGGGGCGGTCGCGGTGGGCACAGTGTGCACGTACGTGATGAATGCCTACGTGATGCCCGACCGACCCGAGCGGGTGCTGCGTGCCACCATTCGGGCGCTGCGGGCGCGGATGGCGATCGTCCTCGACACGACCGCCGAAGCGGTGCGGACGGGCCGCCTCGATGAACGGCGGCGCCGCCGCATGCGGGCCCGCACCATCCGGCTCAACGAGACGGCCCTGATGGTGCAGAGCCAGATCGAAGACAAGGTCGACCCGGGCACCCTGTGGCCCGGCGTCACCGCCGAACAACTGGCCCCGTGGCTGCTGGATGCCGAGCTGGCCATCGAATGGGTCGCCACCGCCGGCCGACGGGCTGCCGTCCTCGCTTGCGAGGACCCCGATTCCATGCCCTCGCCCACCCGGGCCGCACTCGTCGACGCGCTCAGCCAACTGTCGCGAGCCATCCGGCTTCCTGAGCCCAACGGGCTGCGCCGGGCCGCGGACCGAGCGCAGCGGCTGCTCGACGAGCGGCGCGGCCCCGGTTCGGACCCGGCGGGCGACGACGAGGGCGGCGCGGCCGTACGCCGTCTCGCGCTGGCGATAATCAACGCCGCGTCGGCAACATCCGACGTGCGGGCAATCGTCGACCGGATGGCAACCGGCCGCCCCCTCGATGACACCGACACGTCGCCCCCGGTGCCCGAGGATGCCGCGTCCGACGAGGCCGCCGAGGAAGAGCAGACCACCGGGCTACGGCCGACCACCCGGCAGGCCATCCAGGTCTCTATCGCCGCATCCTTGGCCATCGTCGTCGGCGAGCTGGTTTCGCCGGCGCGCTGGTATTGGGCGGTGATCGCCGCATTCGTCATCTTCGCCGGCACCAACTCGTGGGGCGAAACCTTGACCAAGGGCTGGCAACGCGTGCTCGGGACGCTGCTCGGCGTGCCGTGCGGCGTGCTGGTGGCCACGCTGCTCACCGGCCACCAGACCGCCGCGCTGGCCGGCATCTTCGTGTGCTTGTTCTGCGCCTTCTACTTCATGACGGTCACCTACAGCCTGATGACCTTCTGGATCACCACGATGCTGGCGCTGCTTTATGGCCTGCTCGGCCAGTTCTCGTTCGGCGTGCTGATGCTGCGGATCGAAGAGACCGCGATCGGTGCCGTCATCGGGGCGACGGTCGCGGTCGTGGTGCTGCCGACCAACACCAGAACGGCGATCCGCAGCGACGCTCGCGCTTTCTTGACGAGCCTGTCCGTCCTGATCGAGATCTCGGCCGCGACCATGTCCGGTGTCCAGGACAGCGCCAGCCCGTCGGAGCAGGCGCGCCAGCTCGACCGGGACCTGCAGCAGTTCCGGGTCACCGCCAAGCCGTTGCTGGCCGGCGTCGCCGGACTTGCCGGCCGGCGCAGCATCCGGCGCGCCCTGCGGATCTTCACCGCCTGCGACCGCTACGGCCGGAGCCTGGCGCGCAGCGCCGAGCGGTATCAGGATCCGGTCGGGCCACCAGCGCTGGCCGAGCCGTTTTCTGCGGCCGCGACCCAGACGAGGCGCAACATCGACGCGCTGCAGGAAGCCATCGAGGGCGGCCACGCCCCGACCCTGGTCTCGGCGACCGATGAGCTCGACGCAGCCGAAACGGTGGCCCGGCAACAGGACGGCAACGTGCCCGGCGAGACGAGCCGTGACACCCGGCGCTTCCTCACCGCCGTGCACGCCCTGCGCCAGATCGAGCGCGCCGTCATCACCGCGGCCACCAATCTCGGTGGGCGCGAAAGCGTCAGGACGGTCACCCCCGCGTCGCGCTGATGCGGTGCACGTCGATTTGCTAGGCGATCCCAACGCGCGCGGCTACCATCTTGCTAACCGCCGCGGTCAAGTAAGCAGGAGTCGAGGAGAAATCCCATGGCGACACCGAACCTCCCGCCTGGCTTCGACTTCACCGACCCCGACATCTACGCCCACCGGCTTCCGGTGCAAGAGTTCGCCGAACTGCGCGCCACGGAACCCATCTGGTGGAACGAGCAGCCGCTCGATCAAGGGGGCTTCGGCGACGGCGGTTACTGGGTGGTGAGCAAGCATCGCGACATCCGTGAGGTGTCATTGCGCAGCGATGTCTTCTCATCGGCCACCAAGTCGATTGTGCCACGTTACCGAGAAGACTTGGCGCAGGGGCAGATCGAGGCCGGGCGGGCGTCGATGATCATGATGGACGACCCCGAGCACAGCCGGCTGCGCAAGATCGTTTCGCGTGGCTTCACGCCTCGCGCGGTCGAGCGGTTGCGCGCCGAACTCACCGCACGCGCGCGAGGCATCACCGCCGATGCCGCCGCGCACGCGTCGGGCGACTTCGTCCGTCAGGTGGCGTGCGAGCTTCCACTGCAGGCCATTTCGGGCCTGCTCGGCGTACCGGCGGAGGACTACGACAAACTGTTCGACTGGACCAACAACATGATCGGCAGCGACGACCCGGAGTTCGCCGACCATGACGCGTTGACGTCGGCGGGCGAATTGATGTGGTATGCCATGCAATTGGCGGCACGAAAGGCCGAGGAACCCGGCCCCAAAGATCGGGACATCGTCACCACGTTGATCGAGGCCGATTCCGAGGAGCAACGACTCTCCGAAGCCGAGTTCGGCATGTTCGTGGTCACGTTGGCAGTGGCCGGCAACGAGACGACCCGAAACTCGATCACTCAGGGGATGATGGCCTTCACCGACCACCCGGACCAGTGGGAGTTGTTCAAGGCGCAACGGCCGAAGACGGCGGCCGATGAGATCATCCGCTGGGCCAGCCCGATCACGGCGTTTCAGCGCACCGCGTTGCAGGACACCGAACTCGGCGACGTGCCCATCAAAAAGGGCCAGCGGGTGGTGCTGTTCTACCGGTCGGCGAACTTCGACGAAGAGGTCTTCGACGACCCGTTCACGTTCAACATCCTGCGCAGCCCCAACCCGCATGTCGGATTCGGCGGTACCGGGGCGCATTACTGCATCGGCGCCAACCTGGCCCGCATGACGATCGGCCTGATGTTCAACGCGATCGCCGACCACATACCCGACCTGCGCTCGGCCGGGGACCCCGAGCGGCTGCGGTCACCCTTCATCAACGGCATCAAGCACTGGCAGGTCGACTACCGGGGGGCGTGTCCGGCGGCTCGCTAGCCCGGCTCGGATGGCTGCGGACTTTCCGTGTCGTGGCGCTCGCCCATGGCGATGAAGTCCTCGATCAGCTCAACCACCCGGCCGGGCGCCTCCACCTGTGCGAAGTGACCCACATCGGGCAGCACCTCGAGTCTCGCGTCCGTGCGCGCTTCGTGCGCGGCGTAGGCGTGAGCGACGGGAATGATGCCGTCGCGCTCCCCCCAGATCGCCATGACCGGTAACTCCTGGCGCAGCCGCAACCGGTTGAGCGCGCTGACCGCCTGTCCGCGGTAATCGACGACCGATCGCAGCGTCTTCAAAAACGAATCCCGCGTCTCGCCATCCGAGAGTGACGAGTAGGCGCTCCAGAGCTCGGCACCGCGCGGCGACTGGATACCGGCGCTTCTCAACCAGGACCGCAGCTTGTTGCCGACCGACAGGACGGGTGGCGGCGCGACGATGGGCAAGACCAGCTCCGCCCCGGGCGCCGAGAGCAGCCGCAGCACCCATCCCACATCGGGCCCCAGACCGCCGCTGCTGATCAGGATCAACCGTTGGGCGTAGTCGGGGTGCTGGTAGACGAACTGCAATGCGACCCCGCCACCGAGCGAGTGACCGACGACGGTGGCCCGGCTGACGCCGAGCTCGTCGAGGAAATCCCGAAGCCAGACCGCGAATGCACCCAGCGAGTAGTCCGTGCGGGGCTTCGCCGACTCGCCGTGGCCGAGCAGGTCCGGGGCGATGACCCGAAACTTCTTCGACAGCGGCGGTATCACGGACCGCCAGGTCTCTGAACTGCCCGCCATGCCGTGGATGAGCAGCAACACCTCGCCTTCACCCTCGTCGCGGTAGGCGACGCGATCGCCGTGCAGTTCGAGAACCTTCACCTCATTCATGTGGCCTGTGTACCCGCATTCATGTGGCCTGTGTACCCGCTTTGGTCCTGCTCAGCAATGATCTAATGCATGACCGAACCGGTTGCCACCCGAGTGGCCGTCTACCTCGACTTCGACAACATCGTGATCTCCCGGTACGACCAGATTCACGGGCGGAATTCGTTCCAACGGGACAAGGCCAAGGGGCTCGAGCAGCACGCGGAGCGACTGGACCGGGCGACGGTCGACGTCGCCGCGATCCTGGACTTCTCGTCGTCGTTCGGGACCCTGGTGCTCACCCGCGCCTACGCGGACTGGTCGGCGGATATCAACGCCGGGTATCGCGGACAGCTGGTGGCCCGCGCGGTCGACCTGGTGCAGTTGTTCCCGGCGGCGGCGTACGGCAAGAACGGCGCCGACATCCGGTTGGCCGTCGACGCGGTCGAGGACATGTTCCGGCTCCCCGACCTGACCCATGTGGTGATCGTGGCCGGTGACTCCGACTACATTCCGTTGGCCCAGCGCTGCAAGCGGCTCGGCCGGTACGTGGTCGGCATCGGGGTGGCAGGTGCGTCGAGCCGGGCGCTCGCCGCCGCCTGCGACGAGTTCGTCATCTACGACGCGCTGCCGGGGGTTCCGGTGCCCGAACCGGCGCCGGGCGACGCGGAGGCGGACAAGCCGAAGAAACGGTCCGCCGGCAGCAAGTCGGCCAAGCGCGACGAGCCCGACGAGCAGCCCGACCCGCAGGCCGCCGCCACCGCGCTGCTGATGCGGGCCCTGCGGATCGGCTTGGACAAAGACGATGTCGACTGGCTGCACAACTCTGCCGTGAAGGCACAGATGAAGCGGATGGACCCGTCATTCAGCGAAAGATCCTTGGGATTCCGCTCGTTCAGCGATTTCCTGCGCTCCCGCTCGGATGTCGTCGAGTTGGATGAGACGTCGACGACGCGGACGGTGCGGCTGCGCGCGCACGATTGAGCGGCCGGGCCGGAAGTCGCGGCAATGCATTTTTCCTTCGGTGTATGGCGTTCGCGCCGAATGCAGGACCGGTGAACGATGAGCCGCGCACCCTGCCGTGCCGATATCGTTGACACTCCCCTGCGCCGGCCATACATTGTTTCCAGAGTCGTCCGCGGCCTTTCCGCGGAACCAAGGAGACCGTCATGACCGTCGGCGCCGCTCCCCCAAGCGTTTTCGAGGCTGATCTGCCGACGCTGGATTACGACCCCGAAGAAACGCCCGCGCAGGTCTACCCGCGGCTGCGGGAGGCGCAGCGGCAGGCGCCCGTCGCGCTTGGTCCCCACGGGCCCGAAGTGCTCTCCTACCACCTGGTCCGTTCCCTCCTTCGGGATCCCCGATTCCAGATACCACCCGGCATCAACCTGCTGGCCCAGGGCATCTCGTCGGGGCCGCTGTGGGACAAAGTGGCCGATAGCCTGCTGTGCCTCGAGGGAGACGCGCACCATCGACTGCGCAGTCTGTGCTCTAAAGCGTTTACCCCCCGAACGGTCGCGCGCCTGCACGACACCATGGTCGGCGTGCTGAACGAGTTGGTCGATCACGTGGCGGACACGGGCCACTGTGACGTCGTCACCGATATCGCGCGCCCCTACCCCGTGCCGATCATCTGTGCGCTACTCGGCGCACCCCGCGAGGATTGGCAACAGTTTTCGTTGTGGGCCGATGATGTGTTCAAGGCCTTCAGCTTCACCGTCGATCTCGGCGAACTCGAGCCGGTCGTGATGTGCGCGTGGCGCGAGCTCGACGACTACGTCGACGAGATGGTCGCCCGCCGACGACACAGCTTGACCGATGACCTGCTTTCCGACCTGATCCGCGCCGAGGACGAGGGCGACCGCCTCGACGCCGCCGAGCTGCGCATGCTGGCGGGCGGCCTGCTGTTGGCGGGGACGGACACCACCCGCAACCAGGTGGCCGCCTCGGTGCACGTGCTGTGCGAACACCCGGAGCAGTGGGAGCTGCTGCGGCAGCGGCCCGAGCTGGCGATGCGTGCCGTCGAGGAGACGATGCGGCACTCCCCGATCGCCTGCGGAACCCTGCGCCTGGTGGTCGAGGATACCGAGCTCGACGGCTACTCATTCCCCGCCGGCACCGCGGTGTTGGTGAATACCTTTGCGGCCAACCGTGATCCGGTGGTGTACGACGACCCCGACCGTGTCGACATCACCCGCGAGGGGGCGCCGCCCATCCTGACCTTCGGCGGCGGCGTGCACTACTGCCTGGGCGCCAACCTGGCCAGGCGCGAGATCGCCGAAGCGCTGAACGTCGTCGCGAACCGGCTGCGAAACCCGCGTACGGCCGGACCGGCGCCATGGAAGCCGATGGTGAGCCTGAGCGGGCCGAAGAGCTTGCCCATCGAGTTCGACCGATAGGTATCGCCGGGTCCTGCTGTGACAAAGCCGCTATACGCCCAAGTCGCGGTCGCATCGGGGCGGCTTTACGCTGCTTGGTTACACGAACTCAACGGGGGTTTTCAATGCGTGCAGCCAGGGTGCATGCGGCGCGGCACCGCCTGCGCCTCTACGGGCGTACCGCGGTCGCGTCGGTCGCCTGCCTGACCATCGCGTCCTGTTCGGAAACTGCGGCGCCGCCCCCGCTTACCGCCACCACCTCGACGTCCGTCTCGAGAACCAGCACCCGCGCGACCGCTCCGCCCGCCCCGATAAGCGGCCCGCTGGAAAAGGATTGGAAGAGTTACGGCGGAACGGCGTATTTCGGTTGCCCGGAGAAGTTTTCGGCCGGCAAATCGGCGCTCGAGGACATTCGGCCGAAAATCTTCGACCCGAAATCCGGGCAGTACGTCGCGCCCGGCATCCCCTCGGTTCCCGCCGGCGAGAACCTCACGGGCGGTATCTGCGCGCCGACCGGCACGGCGGACGACATGAAGGTCGTGTATGTCGTCACCACCGTCAAGCCGGCACAGGCCCCTGCCCCGGAAGTCGCCAAAACCGCCGCCTATGTCTACGACATCAAGACGGGCAGGCAGGTGGCCAGCAAGGAGCTGCAGCCGCCGGCCCCCGACCTGAAGCTGACCGCGCCGAAGGATTGGGGGCTGACCTCGACCGCCTCGGGGGTGGCGTGGCTGAACGCCTTCACCGATGGCCACGGTGCCGCATCGCCACCTCGGACCGTGGTCCTGTCCGGCGGCGACCTGTCGATGATGTGGAACGATCCGCAGCCGGGGCGCGTCTGGCAGGACGTGCTCGCGTTTCAGCGCAACACCGAGCCCGGCAAGACTTCCGGCGCGGAGCTGCGCCGGCCGAACGGTGAAGCGATCTATCAGGACAACGACGTGCAATCCGTCGATGCCGAATTAACCGACGGCCCAAACAAACTGGTGAAGCTCACGCACTGGGATTCGTACAACCCCCCGGTGCTGTCGACGATGTTTTACGACCTCAACGCCAAGTCCGTCATCAAGGTCGGCGATTCCGACCGAATCTCCGGCGGTGGGCTGACCGCGGCGCTGTCCGACGGCAAACTGTTCGTCGATGGCCACGGCTCGGACAACTCCCAATTCGGCTTCGGCGTATGGAACCTGCGCAGCCAGCAGTGGGACTTCCAGAAAAGCCGAGACGACGCCAAGAAGCTGTCGATCTCCAAGCTGGCGTTTTTCGAAGACCACCTCTACATCACCGGGACCGGTGGGACGTTTTCTGTAATCGCCTTGCCCGCAACCGATCCGGTGGCATCGAACTGGGCGCTACGGCCTTTCGAGCGGATCTCCGGGTGGACGCTGGTGTGCCGCGGTGAGACCGCGTCGGCTTCCAATGGCGAGTGCAAGGAGATCGTCATGGTGCAAGACCAGGACGGCCACTACCCCGGGCCCTGGTTCTGAGCTTCGCTCGCCGTCAGACCGGCCGGCGGCCTGCGGGCATCCTGCGTGAGAGCGCCATTGGCAAAAATGCGTGACCATTCTCGAAAATGCGATAGGCCTTCTCCCGTCGGCCTGCACCCCTCCTAACGTGGCCCCCAATCGGCTTGTCTCACACCGCTTCTCGCTCTGGCAACGATGAGTGCGGTGCAGACCACCAGCACGCCGGTGGCCGCGGCTTCGGCGATCAACGCACCGGTGTTCAGCACTTCCCGGTCGGCGACCAATGATATTCCCAACTCATTCTTGGCGCCGCCTGCCAGTATCGCCGGATACACCAAACACAAGACAGCGGTCACAAACGCGACGACCCCGCATCCACACGCGACGAGCCCGAGCCAGCGCAGTCGCGTCGCGCCGAGCAGCGCGCCTGCGGCCGCGATCGAGGCGATCACCACGATCCACCCCGGAGTGCTGTCCACCATGCCGGTGAGCAAGGAGCCGTAGTATTCGCCGTGCTCGCCGATGTAGATGCCGAGACCATTCCACCGAATGGGTAATCCCAGATGGCTTACGTCAATCCACGGCAGCAGTGTCAGTGCGGCTGACGCGATGGCCGCCACGACGGCCACTACGGTGATTGCCTTGCTATTACGCACCAGGTTCCCTTTCGATTCAGGAAATCACGACGAACTTCCAGCCGGCCAACCAGGGTATGGCGCCAAGGTGGGAAATTCCGAGCGAGGGTGCACACCATTGAGCAGATATAGCCTGCGGTCTACTGGGTCGGGCGCTTTGTCCACGCACGATTGAGCATCGGCCACTTCGGACGGCCACTCCACTGGATCGGTTTTCGATTCGGGAACTCTGTCGGCAGTCATGTTGTGGCCGACGATGTGCCAACCGCCGAAGACATCATCGACAGGTGCCGCAGCGGTCCCCTTCTGCGCCGGCAGGGGTGCTACCGGGCCGTCCTCCGGGACGGTCATGGCGACGCGATGCACGGCGATCCGGGCGGCGGGATCGGTGGCGGGCAACGTGCTTTTCCAGCCGTAGTTTCCACCACCGAGATCCAGCGCGCTGGTGTACGCCCAATCGCACACCACCGCCGCGACCTGACGGCCGCTCGTGTCGACCCGCAAGAGGTGGTAGCGGTCGGTGCCCACGAGTCGATCGCGCAATGGATGCTCGGTGTCGGGCCAGCGGTCGCGGGCGCTGTCCGGTTGGCCCTGTGGCGCATTCGGCGCGACCGCGTGGGTGAATCCGGGGTATACGTAGCCGATATCACCGGCGTTGGCCGCCAAGAAAATCGATTCGAGGTAGGCGCGCACCACGACGGCCGGTGTCGTGAGTAGATCGATTCCCGGCTCGGCACTCCACACTGCCCGTAGGTCCGACAGGGTTCCCGTCCAGGGAATCTTCGGCGCGGGTGCGGCTGGATGCGCAGCGTCCTTGGCACCGCAGCCGGCGACAATGGTACACAGCGCCAAAAGGATGATCCGACAAGGAAATCCGCGCCGCCGCCCGAGACTCATGAAACTTCCCTAGGGGTTGGGTATTTGGGTCACTTCGTCATACTGGTGTTGCATGTGCGGGATGACGCTCTCGTCACCTAATATCCCTTGCACCGCACCCTTTAGCGCTTGATTGTATTTGTAATTGTCCCACGTGCCGCCGTTCGCCTTGTATTCGTCGTACGTGGCGATGTGCATCGGGCTGCGCGGGTCACCGGGAACGTCTGGGGCAAAGAATTGTTGCGTCAATCCGATCGGCACCCGGTTGGCGATCAAGCCGTCGAGCACCTGTGAATAGGCGGCGCTGTCCTGCATGTGCGGTATCTGAACCTCAGGCGGCGCGGCCGACGGCGCGGCACCAATGATGTCTTGTTTCAACGCATCCCCGCCCACGGTCAGCGCCGGGCCACCAAGAGTGCCGATCAGGTTGTACGGCGGCGGCAGCGCCTTGCCCGCCAAACCCGCCGTGGCGGCGCCGTCCTTCACCAGTCTGTCGTACGCCGAAGTCTTGCGGTTGTAGGCTTCGGTCGCCTGTTGGGCGCCGTTGAGCCCTTCGGCGTGCACGGCGTTGTTCACCCCGACGTCGACCAACCCCTTCAAGGTGGCGGCCTGCTGCAGATCGGCGTCGTTGGCAACGGCGCCCGGCACATGATGCGCGACCGCTTCGGCGTACCGGTTCTGGTCCTGCATGATCTGCTGCATCGCGGCACCATTGAAGATGTTCGACGCGTCTTTGTCGGTGCTGAGCACGGAGAAAATACCTTTGGCGACGGGCAGTCTCGATTCCACGTCCTGATTGGAGTCCGGTGCGTGGAAGAACGGTGACAGGTCGTTGGTGCCGCCGGCGATATTGGTGACGTAGGGCGACAGCCCGGTGGCGAAGGCTTGCGTCAGCTTCGGATCGACCTGACCCAGCGTGTGGTGGCCCGGCAGATCGAGCAGTTCGTGGGAATGCTGGCCAAGGTAGGCCGCATACGTCTGCGCGGTCTGCCCGGCGATCTGGGCTTCGGGGCCGGCCGCGTCCTTCGTCCAGCTGAACAATGATCCGGCCGCGTCGCCACCGTCAGACCAGGTGTGGTGGGTGATGTTCTTCAAGAAATCCTGGGTCGACTGGTCGCAGACGCCCTGCTGGTTGACCATCCAATTCACGGCCCCGTGGTCCCGGCCGGCCGCCCAGAACACCGACTCGACCGTTTGGTCGTAGGTGTTGCGCGCCCAGTCCTGCGTCATGATCTGCGCTCCCTTGTGCAGCAACCCCTGATCGACCTCAGTGTTGCGCTGCAGCAACGGGTTACCGTCCTTGACGATGTCGGCGATCGTCCTGGTCTGGTCGGCATACAGCCAGCCCGGCGCCTTGAGCACCTCCTGCACACTGTCCGGCAGTTGCGACACCCCACCTTTCACGGTGTCGGTGCCCTGCTTGGCGCCGACGGTTGTCGGCGTTTTCGGGAAGGTGATGCTCGGGTTGCTCATCAGCTGCCACGAGTCGCCGATCATCCCCTTCTCGTCTCCGAGGCGCTGCTCGGCGGTTTTGAGCGCATCGATCGTCATGCCGTGCTCCTGGGCCTGCAGCTGGCTCAAGACCGAAGCCTGCTCGGCGGTCAACGGCACCTTTCCGACGACTTGGTCGGGGGTGATCGAGCTCAGCACTCCGTTGACGCGGGCGGCCGCGCCTTTGTCGCCGCCGAGGGCGGCCTTCACATCCTGCTCGGCAGATTCGGGCGTCTCGGCCGCGTGCCCGTCGACACCCAGAACGCGCGCCGGGTCATACCCGTCGTCGGCCAGATTCTTCTGCGCTCCATGCAGCGATTTCGTGTAGTTGTCGCGGGTGGCACGCAACTGGTCAAGAGCGTCGCGGGTGTCATCGACGGCATCGGCTTTGGCCGCGTTGATTAACGACTCCAGCGCGTGGCGGTCCTTCGGGGCGAGGTTGGGATCCTTCAGATCTTCGGTCGCCGCCCCGATGATCTTGTCGAGCAGCTGCAACTCGCGTTCCAGCGTCGCGATCTCTTGGGCTCCGGCCTTTTGGGCGTCGGCCAAAGCGGCGGCGATGTTTTCCAGATCGGCCCCGATCTTGGGCAATTGCTGGGACTGCGCGCCCAGCGACTGGGCGGTGCGCTGCACTTCGGCGGAGGCGTTGATCGGGCTGTCACCGTTCTGGTGGTTCCAGGCCGCCTCGAAACGTTTGCGGGCTTGCTCGAAAGTCGCGTCGGCTTCCGCGGTGGAGCGCCCCGCGGCATGAAACGCATTGGCCAGATTGGAAATCTGGCCGGGCTGGCCCGCCTGCAGGGTCCGGTTGATCTCCCAGGGGTCACCGCCGGCGCCCGCGACGAGCTCGGCGATGCTGAGATACTTCAGCTGCATCGGATTCCCGAATGGCTGCACCGGCCCAGCGAATGGGCGTCACGCGACAATGCAATCCCTCCCCGCAGTTCGCCGGACTACCGCCCCCGATATGTCGTCCACGTCGAACGGCGATTTGCTGGCCAAGCATATTGGGGCCGGCGTCACGCGTGCCAGTCACCAAACTGTGCCGTGGCCGCGCGCAACTCGAGTCGGACCAATCCCGTACCTTCGCCGTCGGGCCTCGACGAGGCCAGCCTGGCGGCCGTCGGGGGGGGCTTCCGGGCGGGCGCGATAACTTCCGGTGAGGGTCGAAGTTATTTCTCGTCACGCGGCAACCGGCAGCCGGTGTAGCCCGAGACGACGAGGTTGCCGCGGTAGCCGACCTTGATGAAGATTCCGGTTGGGCCGTAGAAGCCCACGTCGTGGTTTCCCGGGGTGTCGTGCATGACCTGCATGTCGGTGGCGTCGATCTTGGCGGCTGCCTGTTTGGCGGCCTCCTGAATGGTCGCCCACTGTTGCTCGGAGACCGCGACGTTGGCGGCCACCGCATCCGGCAAGAAGTAGCCCCGGCCGTCGGTCTGATCGTACGGTCGCTCGCAGCCCAGACCCGAGCCTTCGTGCGGGGTCTCCCAGGTGATCGACGGGATCAATTTGCTTGTGGCCACGGTGATTTCGGTCATCGCGGCTTGCACCTGGGTTTGGGTGTCCTCGAACGAGGGCAGGGATCTCCGCGTCGCGAGGGCCTTGGCGGCGTCGGGGGGCGGGGTGGGTTGGTGGGGCTGATTCACGTGGCATCCTGTTGCGGTTAGTGCGGTGGCGGCCACGACGGCCAAGAACAGTCCGTGGCGTCGCGGTTTCGGGGTGCTGGTTATTCGGTTGTTCGTCACTTCTGCGGAACCGCCTGATCGCCCAGCCCGGCCAGCACGGCCGCGATGTTGAAGTTGGTCGTCCTGGTCCCTCCGCCGTCGGGAAAGCGGGGGTAGTCGCTGTGACCGTGCGCGCCGCCGAGGTTGAGGGTGCCGCCGTGGCCGTCGGGCACGCTGGCAGGGCCGGTCGCAAGGTGCGTGAAGTTGGGATTCGTCGCCGGATTCGGTCCGAAGTGGCCGGCGCCGGTGGCGTCGGCCACGCCCAAGACGCTTTCGGCCAAAGCGCCGAACGGCGGCGGCAGGAACGGGGCCACCGTGTGCGCGATGGCGGGGCCGTCGTAGGTCCACTGGATCGGGTCGTCGGGGGTCTCCATGGTGAACACGCGGCCGGGCTGCAGGTGGAGCTGCTGCGGCGTGGACGCTTCGATGCCAGGCGAGCCGTAGAACAGTGCCCGGGATACGCCGTGCTCGCCGGGCTCCTGCAGGGCCAGACCGGTGGTGAGTGATCCGTAGGAGTGGCCGATCGCGATGAGGTCGGCGGGGCCGCCGTGGTGGGCGGCCTGTATTCCCTCGTAGAAACCGGCCAGGTCGTGGGCGCCGGCTCGGGCGATGTCGTCGTGGCTGACGCCCCACCCGCCGGCAAGCGAGTTGCCGAGGTCGTCGAAGCCGGGCACCTGCGGCGGGTCATAACCGATCCAGGCGATCGCCGAGACGGTGTCGTGTTCGTGGCCGGGAGCGAGACTCAACTGTCGGAGCGCTTCGCTTCTGAGCCGGGTCGCCTCGTCGGCCATGCTTCCGATGGCACCGTGCACCGTGGTGTTGAGCCCGGGCGCGGTGACCGACACGTGGATGGAGGTGTCGGGATCGCCGACCGCGATCGCGGCGCGGGCCTGCTTGCCGGTTTTGGTGTCCAGCAACATGAGTTTTCGGTCCGGGCTCATTTTGACGGCCTGGTCGACGGCTCGGAGGTCGGGCAGGTATCTGGCCTGGTTTCGGGCGGCATCGTATCGGCGTTGCCATGCCTCGTAGGCCAGGCGATCGTCGAAGATCGCTCCCGGCTCGTTTCGTGGCGGAATGTTGTTGCCCTGCGCCCAATCCGGATGCTGGGCCTTGAGCGCGTCGGCTTGCGCATTGGCAGTCTGAGCGCTGTTCAATTCGGCGGCGAGAGTGAGCCGGTTGTAATGGTCCCGGTCCACCGCGGGCATCCCATTGTGGTTGCCGATGTACGGATTGTGTTGGTACTCCGCGTCTTTCTGCCGCGGCGTCAGTGAGTTCCACACCTGCGCGAATTGCCTGGGGTCATCGGGCAACGGGGGCAACGGCGACAAAGGACCCTGCACCGCCCGGATGCCGGCAGGGTCGTATCCGTCAGTGCTTAGCGCTCCCAACGAGTTCTGCAACGCGTTCGAGTAGCCGTCACGCATCGCTTGCAGCTGGCCCAGCGCTGCCTTGGTGTCGCGGATGGCGTCCTGTTCACACTTGGCGATGAGCGCTTCAAGCGCATCGATGTCGGCGGCCGCAAGGGCCTCGTCGTCCTCCATATCGTCGGCTTCGCCGATCAGGTCATCGAGCTCCTGCAGCCGGGCTTCCAGCGCCGCGATCTGTCCGGCCGCGGTTTTCTGCGCCTCGGCCAGCGCTGCGGCGATGTGTTCCAGGTCCGCACCGATCTTCGGCAATTGCAAAGATTGCGCCCCAAGGGATTTCGTCACCCGCTGCACCTCGTCGGAGTCATTGATCGGATGGCCGGCGTCCTGGTGGTTCCAGGCGGCCTCGAAACGGCTGCGGGCCTGTTCGAAAGCGTTGTTGGTCTCGGTGGTGCAGCGCCCCGCGCGAAGAAATGCCCCGGCCAGATTGGAAATCTGCAACGGGCTGCCGGCTTGCAAGCTCTGGTTGATCGCCCACGGGTCACCACCGGCCGCGGCGATCAGCGCCAGGATGCTGAGGTACCGGAGCTGCATGGGGTCCTCAGCCGCTCGCCCGACTGTCGACGCGCATCGCCACCCCTTCCACGCTCGGGGGAAAGATTACCGCCGCAGATTCGCCAATCAACTCAGCTGCGAGTAGACCACCGGCGTGTTGCTGACGGATGACGAGTTGACCTCGCCGAAGCCGCGGTTCCCGATTGTCGCCGACGACGGGTCTCTCGCAACCGGTCGTTAGCATTAGACCTGAAACGACATCAGCCCTAGGCTTTCGGCGTCAATATGAGAGCCGACCGAGCGCGAAAACTCGCTTGGAAAGGAGAAAGATGCCGCATAAGTCGCCGACATCAGCCCCGAAGCTGCCGCCCGCCCGGGTGGCTCGCGCGGTCGAACGAGTCCGTCATCACGTGGGGCGTCTATACCAGCGGCTGGCACCTCCGCCGATCACGGTCATCGACATCATCTTCGGAGCCTTTCTGTCGCAGGCTATCTCGGCATCCGCGCAGCTAGGCATCGCCGACGTGCTTGCTGCGGGTCCGTTGACCAAGGAGGATTTGGCGCGCCGCGTCGGGGCCGACCCGGACAGCGTGGCGCGGCTGATGCGGTTGCTGATCAGCCGCGGCGTGTTCCGCAGGCGCCGCGACGGTCGTTTCGCGCTCAACGCGCTGGCCGACACGTTGCGTACCGATTCGCCGATCTCGACGCGTGGGGTCGCCTTGCTTTACGGCTCGCCGCAACACCGGGCGAACTGGACGCAATTAGCCCATGCGGTGCGCACCGGAGAGCCGAATCCCCCAAAAGTGTTCGGAAAGGACTTCTTCGACTATCTCCGCGACGACCCCGAGTTCGCGGAGATCTTCAACAGCGCCATGACGTCCACGTCGGCGGTGTTGGAGGCGGCAGTGATCGCGGCATACGACTTCAGCAACTTCGGCGTCATCGCCGATATTGGTGGCGGCCATGGCCGGTTGCTGTCGTCCATTCTCGCCGCGGCCCCCGAAGCCCGCGGCGTGCTGTTCGACCTTCCCGAGGCAGTCGAGGGAGCGCCGCCTATGTTGGCCGCCCACGGTGTCGCCGACCGAGTCACGGTGACGGGCGGATCGTTCTTCGAAAGCGTGCCGTCCGCTGATGCCTATGTGATGAAGAACGTCATCCACGACTGGCCCGAGGACGAAGCCATCGCGATCCTTAGCACCATCAAAGCCGCGGCCCCACCGGGTGCGAAACTGCTGCTGCTGGAGATGGTGGTTCCGGATCACGACCGCGAATTCCTTGGCCACTATCTCGATATGGAGATGCTGGTGATGGCCGGCGCACTGGAACGCAGCCTTAAGCAGTGGACCGACCTACTCCAGCGTGGCGGCTTCCGGCTGCAGCGCGTGGTACAGACGGCAGGGCCGCTCTGCGTCATCGAAGCCGTGCCGAGCTAAAGCTGCCGTTAGTCCTACTGCGGACCGGCTGCGTGGTACCGGCGCGCCCCAGTCCGCGTCTAAATGAGTTCTCGGGCGGCCCCTGCTCTCCCCTGGGGCAGCCCGTGACGCGTTGAGACCGTGGGCCGACGGCGGCGAGGCGGCCAACGCCTTGGGGCAAAGCTGGCTTGCACCGCCCTAACCGTGGGGACAGCGGCTCACACCTGGTTACACAGCGCGATACGGTGCGTCGCGTCGGCCACCACTGTTTCGAGTCTGTCCTACGGGGTACACCTCCCAAGGGTTCGAACAGTTGATTCTCAAGACGCTGGTATCAACTACCCCACTCCGGCCGGCCTAGATCTTTCGTTATTAGTCGTGAGCGTCAGCTCCCAGCCGGATTTCACTCAACCAATCAACAGCGGCGGCCTACGTCTAAAGCAACTTGTCGCCACCTCTGTTGATGTTGCACACCCAAACACGCCGTCGACACATATTTCGACCGCATCAGAAGGAGAACTGAATGACCACAACCAATTCCGCTGCAGCCCGTCGGGCCGACGCTCCAAACAGCCACGGCCTGGCTGCGGACGCGCAGCCCGCTCGGGTTACCGCCCGGCGCGGCGGCGAGACAAAGGCTTTCTACAAGACAACAGAATTCATCGTCTTTATCGGCGCCACCATCGCAGTGTTGCTTGCGTCTTACTTCGTCAAGGCGACCGACGGGCACGGCGACTATTTCCAGGCCGATAAGGCATGGCTGTACGTCGTGATCCTTAGCGTCGGCTACATGGTGAGCCGCGGCCTGGCGAAGTCGGGTAGCCGCCATCGCGATGACGCCTAGTCATTCCCCAGGCTAGCTCCGGGCCCTTCACCTAGGTGGAGGGCCCGGAGTCTGCTCGTCGCAATGACACTCGAAGACGATGGTGGCGTGACCGAGTGCTTCTGCTGCTATTTCTTGAAGGCGTCCTTAATCTTTTCGCCGGCATCTTTGACGTTGGACTTCGCCTGGTCGCCCCTGCCCTCGTCCCGAGTGTCCTTGTCACCAGTTACCTTGCCGACCGCCTCCTTGGCCTTGCCGCCGAGGTCTTGTGCCTTGTTCTTCGCCTTGTCCGTACCGCTCATAACCGTCAACTCCTGTTTTCTCCAGTCGGCTCAATGCCGGCCTATAAAGCTCTTGGGTACCTCGCTCGCTACTCGTCAAACGTCGCTGGATGACGACAAGTAATAAGGGGGAAACCCATGACCACGACCCTGATGCGATCTAGCCGGCCAGGTCACGCCTTTGGGCCTCGGGCAATCCCTACTTCTCCAGGGTGAACTGGTTGACGTCGATGTAGCCGATCCGGAACAAATCGGCGCAGCCGGTCAGGTACTTCATGTAGCGCTCGTACATCTCGTCGGACTGAAGCGCGATCGCCTCGTCCTTGTGCGCCTCGAGGGCCTCTGCCCATAGGTCGAGAGTCCTGGCGTAATGAGGCTGCAGCGACTGGCGGCGAGTCAGCGTGAAACCCGCCTTCACAGAATGCTCCTCCACCATCTCGATCGTCGGCGTCCAGCCGCCCGGGAAGATCTCGGTCAAGATGAATTTGAAGAACCGGACGAGCTCGGCTGTAATCGGCAAGCCGCGATCGATCATTTGCTGTTCCGTCAAGCTGGTGATGGTGTGCAGCAGCATCACGCCGCCGTCAGTGGGCAGGATATTGTGGGCCAGCGAGAAGAAGTCGTCATACCGGTCGGGGCCGAAGTGCTCGAACGCACCGATCGACACGATGCGGTCGATGGGCTCGTCGAACTGTTCCCAGCCGTTCAGTAGCACCCGCTTGCTGCGGGGGCTGTCGATCTCGTTGAACAACCTCTGTACATGGGCGGTCTGGTTTTTCGACAACGTCAGGCCGACGACGTTCACGTCGTACGCCTCGATCGCCCGCCGCATGGTTGCGCCCCAGCCGCAGCCAACATCGAGCAGCGTCATGCCCGGCTGCAGTCCCAGCTTGCCAAGCGCCAGGTCGATCTTGGCGATCTGCGCCTCTTCCAGCGTCATGCCGTCGCGTTCGAAGAATGCGCAACTGTAGGTCTGAGTCGGGTCCAGAAACAGGCGGAAGAACTCGTCCGACAAGTCGTAGTGCGCCTGCACATCCGCGAAATGGGGCGTCAGCTTGTTGGCCATGATCTTGTGCCCTTCTGGGCCCAGGAGGACTGCGCCCCACGGCCGAGGTTACGCCGCACAACCCAGCGGGGTGCTCTAATGACGGAAACCAGGGACCCCGCACAACTAGTTTTATTGCACGCCCGAACGCACCGGGTGCCCGCGGCGGTGGATACGTCACGCTCGGCCAGGCGCGGTACACATTCCAGAAGGCCGCGAAGGCAGTCGAGGGATGGCGGTGTGCGGCCGCACGACCTTCGCCATACCTGTGCGTCGTTGGCGATCAGCGCTGGGGCAAACGTGAAGGTGGTGCGAAAACTGCTGGGACACAGGACGGCTGTGCTGGCGTTGGACCGCTACGGGCATCTGTACCCGACGACCTGGACGCGCTGGCCGATGCCTTCGCCGCGGCTACCGCGTACCGGCCCCACAGCCAAGCCGGTTGCGCGAGCCGAAAACGCCCCCTGACGTTTGGTGGCAGGTACTGGATTCGAACCAGTGAAGCTTGCGCGACGGATTTACAGTCCGCTCCCATTGGCCGCTCGGGCAACCTGCCGCCAGACAGGTTACAACGAGCGAGTAGACAAAGCACAAACGCCTATCACCGAATGAAGGGACGGAATGCATGGCGGACTCATCGTTCGACATCGTCAGCAAAGTGGATCGCCAAGAGGTCGACAATGCCCTCAACCAGGCCGCCAAGGAATTGGCCACCCGGTTCGACTTCCGTGGCACTGACACCACAATCGCCTGGAAGGGCGACGAGGCTATCGAGCTGACGTCGTCCACCGAGGAACGCGTCAAGGCGGCGGTCGACGTCTTCAAAGAGAAGTTGATCCGCCGTGACATCTCGATGAAGGCCTTCGACGCCGGCGAACCGCAGGCCTCGGGCAAGACCTACAAGATCAGCGGCTCCCTCAAGCAGGGCATCAGCAGCGAGAACGCCAAAAAGATCACCAAGCTGATCCGGGACGACGGCCCCAAGAACGTGAAAACCCAGATCCAGGGCGAGGAAATCCGGGTCACCAGCAAAAAGCGTGACGATCTGCAGAGCGTGATCGCGATGCTCAAGCAGGCCGACCTGGACGTGGCGCTGCAGTTCGTCAACTACCGCTGACCGGCGCGGTTCGCGCCCTGGGGCGCGGATTCGCGAGTTACTAGCCCGACCAACCGGTGGGTCTCTACGCTGGTGACGAGTCCCACACAATGAGCGAGGTTCACGATGACCGTGCCCCAGGAGGCCGCCGATAGCGGTGCCGGCGAGGCCGTCTACTCCGACGTGATCATCGTCGGGGCCGGCATCTCCGGCATCGATGCGGCGTATCGGATCACCGAGCGCAATCCGTACCTGACGTACACCATCCTCGAGCGGCGCGCGCAGATCGGCGGGACGTGGGACTTGTTCCGCTATCCCGGGGTGCGCTCGGACAGCAGCATCTTCACGCTGTCCTTCCCGTTCGAGCCGTGGACCCGCAAAGAGGGCGTCGCCGACGGCGTGCACATCCGCGAGTACCTGGCCGCCACCGCGCGCAGGTACGGCATCGACCGGCACATCCGGTTCAACAGCTATGTGCGCTCGGCGGACTGGGACTCCGCAACCGACACCTGGACGGTCACCGTCGAGCAGGACGGCGCACGCAAGCTGTACCGCGGCCGCTTCCTGTTCTTCGGCAGCGGCTACTACAACTACGACGAGGGCTACACCCCCGACTTCCCGGGCATCGAACAGTTCAAGGGCACCGTGGTGCAC
This sequence comes from Mycobacterium sp., assembly GCF_036273375.1. GTDB lineage: Bacteria > Actinomycetota > Actinomycetes > Mycobacteriales > Mycobacteriaceae > Mycobacterium. The sequence continues at coordinate 31,765 of NZ_DASUHS010000256.1, forward strand.
CCGCAGCACTGGCCCGAAGACCTGGACTACACCCGAAAGCGGGTCGTGGTGATCGGCAGCGGGGCGACGGCGGTCACGCTCCTGCCGTCATTGTCGGACCGCGCCGCCAAAGTGACCATGCTGCAGCGCTCGCCGACCTATCTCATTTCGGCGTCCAAGTACGGCGCCGTCGCCGCGCTGTCTCGAAAGCTGCTGCCCCGCAGGCCCGCTCATCTCGTCATTCGCATGTACAGCGCTCTGACCGAGGCGGTGTTCTTTGCCTTGTCCCGCAAGGCGCCGGGGCTGGTGCGGTGGCTGCTGCGGCGCAAGGCGATCAGCAGCCTGCCCCCCGGCTACGACGTCGACACCCATTTCAAGCCGCGCTACAACCCGTGGGACCAGCGGATGTGCCTGATCCCCGACGCCGACCTGTACAACGCCATCACCGCGGGCGGCGCCGAGGTGGTCACCGATCACATCGACCATTTCGACGCGGCGGGTATCGCGCTGAAATCCGGTGGACACCTCGCCGCCGACATCATCGTCACCGCCACCGGCCTGCAGCTGCAGGCGCTGGGCGGGGCCGCGATCAGCCTGGACGGCAACGAGATCAAGGCCAGCGACCGTTTCGTCTACAAAGCGCACATGCTCGAAGACGTGCCGAACCTGTTCTGGTGCGTGGGCTACACCAACGCGTCGTGGACCCTACGCGCCGATATCACCTCCAGGGCAACGGCAAAGCTGATGGAACACATGGCCTCTCACGGCTACACCCGCGCCGCCCCGCATCGGGACAACGAGCCGATGACCGAGAAGCCGTCGTGGGACATCAATGCCGGCTACGTGCTGCGCTCGGTGCATGCGCTGCCGAAGTCGGGCACCAAGCGGCCGTGGAACGTGCGGCAGAACTACCTGGCCGACGCCCTCGACTACCGGTTCGACCGCATCGGGGAGGCGATGGTGTTCGGCCGGGTCGACGACCGGGCGCCGCTGGCCGGCTAGCCCGCCGCCGGGGGTCTGGCCATCACCGACGGTTTGAATCCGTAGGTCGGCACGTTGCGCCAGCCCCCTTGTCCGACCATCGGCCCGAACGGCGTCATCGGCACGGGGTGCAACCCGTCCGCGGCGGGCGCCACCGCGGCCGACGCGTTCGTCAGCGCCGCGACCCCGGGGTTGGTTACGGCGGTGACCGGAGCCCAGCTGGGCGGGACGGACAGCGCTCCCAGCGGAACCGCGCGCCCAACACCCGCTGCCACCGACCCGGCGTTGCCCAGACCGGCTCCGGCCGCGCCCAGCGCCTTGGCGCCGTTTCCCACCGCCTGAGCCGCCGAGGAGGCCGCGGGGGCCAGAGCCTTCCCGAATGTGCTCATGGCCGTGATCCCGTTGCTGATCTGCCCGAAGGACTGTGCGGTCTGAACGCCGACCTGTCCCGACGAGATGTACGGCACAATGTATTTCGAGTACATCGAGGCCAAGTCGTCGAACGGCGTGTTCTCCGCAATCCATTCATCGATTGGCTTGAGGTTGCCTAAGGTGGGCTGAGCCAGAGTCTGCAAGTTCTCCGCAGCCTGAGCGTTCGCGTTCGCCGCGACGCCTTGCGCCCCGGTCTGACCCGAATTGCCAACGGCTTTCGCGACCGCGGCGGCCTGCTCGGACGACGCGGCGGGATTGGTCACTTCCGCTGGCTCGTCGAAGTCGACCAACTGCGTCGCGGTCGCCGAGGACCCCGCGTAGCCGTACATCGCCGCGGCATCTTGCGCCCACATCTCGAAGTACGCCGCCTCGACGGTCGCGATGGCGGCGGTGTTCTGCCCCAGAACATTTGACGCGATCAGCGACGCCAGCAGCGCACGGTTGGCCGCGATCACCGGTGGGGGCACCGTCAGCGTGAACGCAGTCTCGTACGCGGCCGCTGCCATCGCCGCGTGGCTGGAAGCCAGTTCGGCGTTCCCGGCGCTGGTGCGCAACCACGTCACACATGGGGTGGTCGCCGCGGCCAGGGCCAGCGCCGACGGACCCAACCACGGTCCGCTGGTCAGTGCGGAGACAACGGACCGAAAGGAGGCCGCGCTGATGTGCAGCTGTGCCGCCAGCTCATCCCAGCCTGCGGCGGCGGCCAACAACGAACCCGCTCCCGGGCCCGCATACAGGCGCCCCGAGTTGATCTCCGGCGGCAGTAGCGCGTAGTCCACTTTCGGCTCCGTTCTACAGCGCCGACGCGGCGGTGTTCGCGGCCTCGGTGGCCGCGTAGGTCGCAGCGCTTTGGGCCAGGGTGGCCGCCAGCAGCTCATGCACCGCGAGGGCCCGGGCGGCCAGCGCCTGAAACCGCGCCGCGTGGGCGGCGAACTGTGTCGCCGTCAATATGGACACCTCGTCGGCGGCGGCCGGTACGACCCCCGTCGTCGGGACGGCCGCCGCCGCATTGCCGACGTTGAGCGCCGCGGTGATCGACTGGAGATTGCTCGCCGCCGACGACAGCTTGTCTGGATGAGCAGTTACGAAAGACATGGCGTTTTCCCTTTCAGCAAATAGTGTGTTCGGATGCCGCGAAACGCTAAACGAGCGTTTGAGGAATGCAGTGTCAAAGAATTATTCAAATAGACTCTGAGCTCGCCTTTTCGGCAACAATCATGCTGGTTTTTACCCGCACGCCGATTTTCCGTGGTTTTCGGACCGAGCCGCTGAGCACGAGGCTCAACAGCGGCTTTGAGCCGCTTGGGTTTTTGGCGGGGATTGCGGCGGACATTGTTTATGACCCGGACATGAGCCCATGTCCATTTGCTCCTCGAAAACAGTTTCCCGCGAGAATTTTATGAATTTCCCATGGACATTAAACGCGGTGCGGCACTCATCGCCGCCGCCGGCTGAGCGAACGCAAATGTTCTCGCGGATAAATATGAATTCAGCATGGATAGCCGTGGATACCACGCCGCGCCGTGCACGGTGTGCAGGCACAGTCGTCGGCGCCCCCGCTTCGTGAACTGCTACAAAATCGCAGGTGTCCGCAATACGCTGATCGCCATGGCATCTGAGAAGCGCGAACCCAAAGTCGTCGTCCTCGGTGGCGGTTCCTGGGGCACCACCGTGGCATCAATCTGCGCGCGTCGCGGGCCGACGCTGCAGTGGGTGCGCTCCGAGGAGACCGCCGCCGACATCAACGACAACCACCGCAACAGCCGTTACCTCGGCAACGACGTCGTGCTGAGCGACACCCTGCACGCCACCACCGACTTCGCCGAGGCGGCGAACTCGGCGGACGTCGTCGTGATGGGCGTTCCCTCGCACGGCTTTCGAGGGGTGCTGAGCGAGCTGGCCAAGGAGCTGCGGCCGTGGGTGCCGGTGGTGTCACTGGTCAAGGGGCTCGAGCAGGGCACCAACATGCGGATGTCGCAGATCATCGAGGAGACGCTGCCCGGCCATCCCGCGGGCATCTTGGCCGGGCCGAATATCGCGCGCGAGGTGGGTGAGGGCTATGCCGCCGCCGCGGTGCTGGCGATGCCCGACCAGCATCTGGCGACCCGGCTGTCGGGCCTGTTTCGCACGCGGCGCTTCCGCGTGTACACCACCGACGACGTCATCGGGGTGGAGATGGCCGGCGCGCTGAAGAACGTCTACGCCATCTCGGTTGGGATGGGCTACTCGCTTGGCATTGGGGAGAACACCCGCGCGCTGGTGATCGCCCGCGCGCTGCGCGAGATGACCAAGCTGGGCGTCGCCCTGGGTGGCAATCCCGAAACCTTCCCGGGCCTGGCCGGCCTGGGCGACCTGATCGTCACCTGTACCAGCCAGCGCAGCCGTAACCGACACGTCGGTGAACAACTGGGGGCGGGCAAGCCGATCGACGAGATCATCGCCTCGATGAACCAGGTCGCCGAGGGCGTCAAGGCTGCGAGCGTGATCATGGAGTTTGCCAACGAATTCGGCCTGACCATGCCGATCGCCCGTGAAGTCGACGCGGTAATCAACCACGGCTCCTCCGTCGAGGAGGCCTACCGGGGCCTGATCGCCGAGGTGCCCGGCCACGAGGTGCACGGCTCCGGCTTCTGAACTGGTGGTTTAACGCCAGGTAATTCAAATCTTTGCGTTCTCTATGGGCCGCGCCCGTCGGCTTGACCGGCCCTCGCCAGCAAAATACCGTCGATCCAGGCGGCCAGGGGTTTCCGGGTGCGATCCTGCGGGTTGGCCCAGTCGTAATCGTCTGTACGCCAGCGCGTTACGAAGAGGTAATGAGCGCACAATGGGGCGAATATCGGAACATCCCCCGCTAACACCTACCGAGGGACGCGACCGATGCACAACGCTGAACAGTCGGGTGACAATACCCGTGCACAAAGCCGGACCGAACCGCGTATCAATCGGTTGCGCGGCATCATCCGGCACGACCTGCCGTCATCACTCGTGGTTTTCCTGGTTGCACTGCCCCTGTCGCTGGGCATCGCAATCGCTTCGGGCGCCCCGGTTCTCGCCGGCCTGATCGCCGCGATCGTCGGCGGAATCATCGTCGGTTCGTTGGGTGGATCCCCGCTGCAGGTCAGCGGCCCCGCGGCCGGGCTGACGGTGGTTGTCGCCGGCCTGGTTTCCGATTTCGGTTGGGGCATAACGTGCTTGATCACGGTTGCCGCGGGAGTCGTACAGGTTCTGCTGGGACTCAGCCGTGTTGCGCGCGCCGCTCTGGCGATCTCACCGGTTGTCGTGCACGCCATGCTGGCCGGCATCGGCATCACGATCGCACTGCAACAGGCGCACGTGTTGCTCGGCGGGAAATCCAAGAGCACCGCCTGGCACAACCTCATCGGACTACCGGGCCAGATCATCGGCGCGCACCGGCCCGGGGTGATCCTTGGGGTGCTGGTGATCGTCATCCTGGTGGGCTGGCGATGGGTTCCCGCCAAAGTGCGCCGCGTCCCGGGACCCCTGGTCGCCATAGTGACGGTGACGGTGATTTCGGTGGTCTTCGGATTCCACGTGCGCCGGATCAACCTCGAGGGGTCACCGCTGGATGCGCTGCGGTTGCCCGAGCTGCCCCACGGCAACTGGGGCGCGATCGCGGTCGGGGTGATCACGGTGGCGCTCATCGCCAGCGTCGAGAGCCTGCTGTCGGCGGTGTCGGTCGACCGGATGCACCACGGGCCACGCACCGATTTCAACCGCGAACTGGTGGGGCAGGGAGCCGCCAACATCGTGTCGGGCACCGTCGGCGGGCTGCCGGTGACCGGGGTGATCGTCCGCAGCTCGACAAATGTCAACGCGGGGGCCAAATCTCGCGCGTCGGCGATCATGCACGGAGTCTGGATCCTGTTGTTCACCATCCCGTTCGCCGGTTTGGTCGAGGAGATCCCCACTGCCGCCCTTGCCGGGCTCCTCATCGTGATCGGGCTTCAGCTGCTGAAGCCGGCTCACATCGAAACCGCAATGAAGCACGGCGATCTCGCGGTATACGTCGTGACGGCCGTCAGCGTCATCTTCCTCAACCTGCTGCACGGTGTCATGATCGGACTCGCGCTGGCCATCGCGCTGACCGGATGGCGGGTGATCCGGGCCAAGATCGAAGCCACTCCGGTGGACGACGAATGGCGGGTGAGCATCGAGGGCGCGGCATGCACCTTCCTGGCGCTGCCGAGGCTGACGCGAATGCTGGCGTCGGTTCCGCAGGGCGCGACCGTGACCGTGGCCATCGCGGTCCACTACCTCGATCACGCTGCCCACCAGACCATTACCGACTGGCAGCAACAGCATGAGGCGACGGGCGGGACAGTTCAGATCCAGGGCGTGATCGAGACGGGTCAGCGTGACACGGACCAATCGCTGGTCGAGGCCGAAAGATCCGAGGCCGCAGCATAATTGGTTCGCCACTGCCCGAGCCGGAGGACATTACGGCGGCGGCTCTGAGAGCATACCGTGTGCGCCGAAGTCACTCATTACCCACAAGGAGCGCTCTACAAGGGTCGGTCAGTCGACGTCGATGCGGATATGCAACCGCTTGCCGCATACCTGCGCCAGCCGTTGCAGCACGTCGACACGGGGCACTTCGGTCCCGTCCTCCCACGCCGCGACGGCTTCGTGGGTGGTGCCCAGCGCCTCGGCCAGTTGGGCCTGGTTCATACCGGCGCCGGCACGTGTTTCGAAGATCAAGTCGGGCAGGTCCAGCGCCAGCCCGGCTTCGTGAATATCCATCGAATTCGGTTCAGTCATCGCCATCACCATCCATGTCCAATGGTACGTGCGGACTCGGCCTACCGCCCCGCCATTTCCTCCAGCCGCCGGATACGGTCCTCGATAGGCGGGTGCGTCGAAAACAGCGACCCGATCCGCTCGCCCGCCCGGAACGGGTTGGCGATCATCAGGTGCGCCTGGCTGGCCAGCTGGGGCTCCGGCGGCAGCGGCGCCGCCTGGACCCCGCCGGAAATCTTGCGCAGGGCCGACGCCAGCGCCAGCGGGTCGCCAGTCAACACCGCGCCCGATTCGTCCGCCTGGTATTCGCGTGACCGCGACACCGCCAACCGCACCACCATAGCGGCGATCGGGCCCAGCAGCGAAACCAGCAGCAGCGCAAAGGGATTCTCGCCGTCGCGGTCGTTACCGCCGAACATGCCGGCGAACATGGCCATGTTGGCCAGCGCGGTGATCACCGACGCCAGCGCGCCGGCGATGCACGAGATCAGGATGTCGCGGTTGTACACGTGCGAAAGCTCGTGTCCCAGCACGGCGCGCAACTCGCGCTCGGTGAGGATGTCCAGAATGCCGCTGGTACAGCAGACCGCCGCGTTGCGGGGGTTGCGCCCGGTTGCGAACGCATTGGGCGCGTTGGTGTCGCTGATGTACAGCCGGGGCATCGGCTGGTGCGCGGTGGTGGCCAGCTCTCGCACGATCCGGTACATCGCCGGCGCCTGCACCTCCGAGACCGGCTGCGCGTGCATCGCACGCAGCGCCAGCTTGTCGCTGTTGAAATACGTGTAGACGTTCATGCCGATGGCGAACAGCACCGCGAGGAACATCGCGGTCTTGCCGAAAAGCGAGCCGACGAACACGATCAACGCGGACATGCCAACCAACAACGCGAACGTCTTGAACGTGTTGTGATGCGGATGCCAGGTCATCGGTGTCCTCCTCGGAACACTCGGGAGCGCGCGTTACTGCCGGTTACAGCTCATTGAACGCCGAGATGGCCTCGTTGGTTCCGCAGAGCCGTCTTAAGGCGACGCTAGCCGTGCCGGCTGATGGTGTAGTCGACCAGCGTCTGCAACGCGTCGCGGCCGGGGACGTCCGGCAACAGGGCCAGCTCCTGGCGGGCCTGCTCGGCGTACTCGTGCAGCGAGTGCTTGGCCTTGGTCATGCCCGGCGAGGCCCGCAACAGCGCCAGCGCCTCGGCCACCGCGTCGTCCTCCTCGATGGGCCCGACCAGCAGCTCACGCAGCCGTGCCGCCTCGGGCCCGGGTTCGCGCAGCGCGTAAACCATCGGCAAGGTGTGCACGCCTTCGCGCACGTCGGTGCCGGGCAGTTTGCCGGACTCGTGGGAATCACTGTCGATGTCGATGATGTCGTCGGAGATCTGGAACGCGGTGCCCACGATGCCGCCGAGGCGGCTCAGCCGCTCCACCTGATCGGTGTCCGCACCCGAGAACATCGCACCAAACCGGCCGGCCGCGGCGATCAGGCACGCGGTCTTCTCGTACACCACTTTCAGGTAGTGCTCGATCGGGTCGGACCCCTCGACGAATCCGCGCGTCTCGCGCATCTGCCCCGTCACCAACTGGGCGAACGTCTCGGCGATCAGCCGCACCGCCTCGGGCCCCAGCCGAGAGACCAACCGGGAGGCCGTGGCGAACAGATAATCCCCCGCCAGGATCGCGACGTTGTTGCTCCAGCGCACGTTGGCGGTGGGCGTGCCGCGACGAACCTCCGCCTCGTCCATGACGTCGTCGTGATACAGCGTGGCCAGGTGCACCAGTTCGATGACGGCGCCGGCGATGGTCACGTCCGCGCTGTCCGGGTTGGGCCCGATCTGCGCCGACAGCACGGTGAACAGCGGCCGGAACCGCTTGCCGCCGGCCTTGAACAGGTGTGTCAGCGACTCGGTCATGATGTCGTCGGCGCTGCTCAGCTCGGTGTCCATGAGCTGCTCGATCCGCCCCACACCGTCCCGTACGGTCGCCGCGAAAGCGGGGTTGCCGAAGTCAACGCCCGCCACCACCGTTGCCGGAGTACTCACGGGACCAAACATACTGGTGTGCATGAACACGGGAGCGACCCGAGCCCAAGTGGTGGTCGTGGGCGCAGGACCTGCCGGTGCGGCGGCGGCGGCCTGGGCCGCCCGCGCGGGCAACGACGTACTGGTCATCGATTCGGCGAGCTTTCCCCGCGACAAGGCCTGCGGCGACGGACTGACCCCGCGCGCGGTCGCCGAGCTGGAACGGCTGGGGCTGCGCGACTGGCTGGACACGCGCATCCGGCATCGAGGACTGCGGATGAGCGGGTTCGGCGGCGAGGTGGAAGTCGATTGGCCCGGGCCGTCATTCCCGTCGACCGGCAGCGCGGTCGCTCGCTTCGAATTGGATGACCGGATCCGCAAAGTCGCCGAAGATTCCGGGGCGCGGATGCTGCTCGGGACCAAGGCCGTTGCCGCGCAACATGATTCATCGGGACGAGTAACATCGGTGACATTGGCCGACGGCACCGAGGTGAGCTGCCGCCAGTTGATCGTCGCTGACGGTGCCCGTTCGTCGCTGGGCCGCAAGCTGGGCCGGCGCTGGCATCAGGAGACGGTGTACGGCGTCGCCGCCCGCGGCTATCTGACCACCGCGCGGGCCGCCGACCCCTGGCTGACGTCACATCTGGAACTGCGCTCCCCCGACGGCGCGGTGCTGCCCGGCTACGGCTGGATCTTCCCGCTGGGCAATGGCGAGGTGAACATCGGCGTCGGAGCGTTGTCGACGTCCAAGCGGCCCGCCGATCTGGCCCTGCGCCCACTGATCGACTACTACACCGACCTACGCCGTGACGAGTGGGGCTTTACCGGCCAGCCCCGGGCGGTGGCCTCGGCGCTGCTGCCGATGGGCGGCGCGGTGTCGGGCGTGGCCGGTGCCAACTGGATGCTGATCGGCGACGCCGCGGCGTGCGTGAACCCACTCAACGGCGAGGGCATCGACTACGGGCTCGAGACCGGGCGCCAGGCCGCGGCGCTGCTGGATTGCCCCGACCTGTCGCGGGTGTGGCCGTCGCTGCTGCAGCAGCACTACGGCCGCGGCTTCTCGGTGGCACGCAGGTTGGCGCTGCTGCTGACGTTCCAGCGGTTTCTGCCATCGACCGGACCGATCGCGATGCGCTCGACGACGCTGATGACCATCGCCGTACGGGTAATGGCCAATCTGGTCACCGACGACGACGCGGACTGGGTGGCGCGCGCCTGGCGGGGCGGTGGGCGGCTGTCGCGGCTGCTGGACCGTCGAACGCCCTTCAGCTGACCGAAGTGGTTCGGCATCGCCGCTGGTCGGGGACCTTGGTGTCCCCTGCGGGGCAAAAAATCGGCGTTTGGCTTTCGCCCGCGCACCCGGACCGGGGCGTGTATAGTCCGGCTAATGAAGGGAACGAGGCTGGCTACTATCGGCGCCGCCGCTGCTATCGTGCTCGCCGCGCTGGTCGCGCCGGCGCAGCTTTCCGTGCCGGCGCAGGCGGATCCGCCGCCGACGGCGCCATACCCGACCCCGCGGACGCCGTCGCCCCCGAGCGACTACGACGCGCCATTCAAGAACACCATCAACGGCTTCGGTATCTACCAGCCGCAAGACCAGTTGGCGTGGCTGGGCAAGATCACCTGCGACCGGTTGGGCCGCGGCGTGGACCACGATGCCCACCAGTCCGCGACTTTCATTCAGCGCAACCTGCCGCGCGGCACCACCGAGGGGCAGTCGTTGCAGTTCTTAGGCGCAGCGGTCGACCACTACTGCCCGGACCAGGCCGGCGTGGTCCAGGCCGCCGGCAACCACTAGAAACTGCTCAGCGCAGGGGCTTGTACCCGGCGTGTAGAGCGACGATGCCGCCGGTCAGGTTGCGCCAGCGCACCCCGGACCATCCGGCCTGGGTTATCCGCTGCGCCAGCGCCGCCTGATCGGGCCATGCCCTGATCGATTCCGCGAGGTACACGTACGCGTCGGGATTGCTGGACACCGCCCGCGCCACCCGCGGCAGCGCCCGCATCAAGTACTCCTTGTAGACCGTGGCGAACAGCGCATTGCTGGGCGTGGAGAACTCGCACACCACCAGTCGGCCGCCGGGGCGCGTGACGCGGGCCATCTCGCGCAGCCCGGCCTGGGTGTCGACGACGTTGCGCAGCCCGAAACTGATTGTCACGGCATCGAATACGTCGTCGCCGAACGGCAGCCTGGTGGCGTCACCGGCGACCTTCGGAACGTCGCGCGCCGCACCCGCCGCCAGCATGCCGACCGAAAAATCGGCGGCCACACACCACGCCCCGGACTTCTCCAGCTCCACGGTGGACACCGCGGTACCCGCGGCGAGGTCCAACACCTTCTGACCCGGCCCGATGGCCAGCGCCGACCGGGTGGCCTTGCGCCAGTACCGGTCCTGGCCCACCGACAGCACGGTGTTGGTCAGGTCGTACCGGCGGGCGACACCGTCGAACATCGACGCGACATCCCGGGGATCCTTGTCCAATTCCGCGCGACTCACCAGAGAAACGCTACCTGTCGGGGAATGAGGTGGCGCCGTCGGCGTTGTATGAGGGCGTGACTGAAAAAGTTTGGTTTATCACCGGGACATCGCGAGGTTTTGGACGGGCGTGGGCGATCGCGGCGCTACAGCGCGGCGATAAGGTCGCCGCAACGGCGCGCAACACCGCCTCGCTGGACGACCTGGCGCAGAAGTACGGCGACGCGCTGCTGCCGATTCGTCTGGACGTGACCGACCGGGCGGCGGATTTCAGGGCGGTCAAGCTGGCGCACGACCACTTCGGCCGGCTCGACATCGTGGTGAACAATGCCGGCTACGGTCAATTCGGGTTCCTCGAGGAGCTTTCCGAGCAAGACGCACGCGATCAGATCGAGACCAATGTCTTTGGGGCACTGTGGATCACGCAGGCCGCGCTGCCGTATCTGCGCGAGCAGAGCAGTGGCCACATCATCCAGGTTTCCTCGATCGGGGGTATTACCGCGTTTCCCTTGGTCGGCATCTACCACGCGTCGAAGTGGGCGCTGGAGGGCTTCTCGCAGGCGCTGGCGCAGGAGGTCGCTCCGTTCGGTGTGCACGTGACACTGGTCGAGCCGGGCGGCTTCGACACCGACTGGGCCGGCGACTCGTCCAGGCATGCCGATCCGCTGCCGGCCTACGACGACGTTCGCGCCGCCGTCCAAGCGGAGCGCAGCCGCCGGTGGGCCAGCCCGGGTGACCCGTCGGCGTCGGCGGCCGCCCTGCTCAAGGTGGTCGACGCCGAAAAGCCCCCGCTGCGAGTCTTTTTCGGTGCTTCCCCGCTGGAGACGGCCAAGGCCGACTACGAGAGCCGACTGCGCAATTGGGAGGAATGGCAGCCCGTCGCGGAGCTGGCCCAGGGCTGACTAGCCGGACGGCTCGTTGGCGGTTAATTTCGAGACGGCGTTGAGTTCTGCTCGCGCCTGGTCGATTTGGTCGTAGGCGTAGGTTGCCATTTCGGCGGTGGTCATGCCTTCTCCCTCCCGCGCGAGAGATTCGTACGTCTGGTCCCCAAGGACATCGCGGAGGCGGGCGATCGCGGTCGTGAGCTCGGGAAGCCACGCTCGGGTAACAGGATTGAACGCGAAGCCGGCGATGGTGGCCGCCGGTTCATCGCGTCCGAGCCTGTCCAGAAGGGCAGCCAGGGCAGCAAGTGGGACGCGCATGACGATGGTGTTGCCCGAGTCGTGGTAGTTGCGGATGGCCAGGGCGAGGTGATCGAACGCGGCCAGCTTGTCGCCGTGTTGGGCTTCGAGTCGGCCGAGGATGTTCGCCAGGTGAGTTTCTGTCCAGCGGTTACCGCTGTTCTGAGCGATCATTACACCCCGGCGCATCGCATCGCGTGCGCGAAGGGGATCGGCATCGCAGCAAGCCATGCCGTAGGTCAGAAACACGTACGAGAGCGCCCAGGGATTTGTTATGCCAGAAGAGGCGTCGAGAAGGTCCTTCGCGACGGCCATAGCCTCGGCGTGGGCACCGGCCCTCATCAGTGCGACGACCAGTCCCGATCTTGCCACGGCGTACGGGTCCGAACCATGAGCGAGCAGGTGGCGGCACCACTCGACCGTCCGTTCGGGGTGGCCGGCCAGGTTGTGCACACTGCCCAGCCACGCCTCGAAACCGGAATGCACCCCGTCGGGCCTGCTTCCGACAACGATCTGGCCTGCATCGCCGTACCGGACGGCCTCCTCAAGCCTTCCCGCTACATAGCACCACGACACCATCGCGTAAAGCGACGCCAATCGGGGGTGCTCGGTGGCGCGAGCGGGTTCGATCATCTCTTCGGCCCAGGTGATGGGTTCGTAATTCTCGATCATCAGGCCAAGTAACGAAGCGTACGTCGCGGTGGGGACCGCGACGTCGAGGTCGCCGTGGTCCGCAGCCCAGCGAAACGCACTACGCAGATTTGCGAGTTCAGCGGTGAGCCAGTTGTAGGCCTCTCGCTGACATGGGCTGTCCCAGAGGGCCATGATGTCGGTTTCCCGTCCGGCGAAGTGGCGGGCGTGGGCGTCACGTGCCTCAGTCGCCTCGCCGCGTGCGACAAGTTGTTCCTCTGTGAACTGGCGAATCGTTTCCAGCATCGAATACCGCGTCTGACCGGCTGAAGGGTCGGCGATGATTAGCGACTTGCGCACCAGGGCATCCAGCAGATCCAATACGACGTAATCGTCGGAGCCATCGAGTGCGCTTACTGCGCAGGCACTTTGGATGTCGAATCCACCCGCAAACACCGAACATCGCGCCAGCAGATGTCTTTCGGAATCATCGAGCAGATCATGAGACCAAGCGACTGTATGGCGCAGCGTTTGATGACGTTCCAGTCCTCGGCGTGTTCCGGTCAGCAGTTGGAAACGGTGATCGAGGCGATCACGCACCTCGTTGGCAGTCATCGACCTCATCCGTGAAGCGGCAAGTTCGATGGCCAGCGGGATCCCGTCAAGGCGAGCGCAGATGTCCATTACTGCGTCGCCATCACCGGTGATTGAAAAGTGCGGCGCGACGGCCTGGGCCCGTTCAACGAACAGCGCGACCGCCGACGAGTCGATTCCAATCTCGAGCGAGGGCACCGGCCAGAGTCGCTCATCAGGGACGCCCAGTCCTTCGCGGCTGGTGGCCAAGACTTTTACGGTCGCGGAGGCGTCGAGGATAGCCTCAATTAGATCGGCGGCGGCGTTCACGACGTGCTCGCAGTTGTCTAACAGCAAAAGCCGGACCCGGCCCTCCAGCGCAGCGGCCACACTGTCGGCCATGCTCTTGCCCGGCTGCTGAGTGATGCCCAGCACTGCTGCCACCGCATCGGGTACCGCAGCTCGATCGGTGACTGCGGCGAGCTCGAAAAGCCAAACGCCGTCGGGGAATTCGTCGGCCAACCGCGTCGCGACCTCCAACGCAAGGCGCGTCTTGCCGACACCACCTACTCCGGTCAGCGTTACCAACCGATGCGCCTTCACCGCCGCTTCGATCTTGGCGACCTCGGACTCACGTCCGATCAAGCTGGTAGCCACCGGCCGCAGATTTCCCGGACTCGTATCGAGCGCGCGCAGTGGCGGAAACTCGGTACGCAGTCCCGCTGCCCGGACCTGAAACACTCCAACCGGTATCGGCACGTCCCGCAGCCGGCGCGCCCCCAGATTTAGCAGATCAACTGCATTGATTAGACCCGCGGTCGATTCGGCCAACAGGATCTGACCACCATGCCCGGCGGCCATCACCCGTGCCGCGCGGTTGAGTACCGTCCCGAAATAGTCTCCTGCGCGCAACTCGGCCTCCCCAGTGGCGATACCCATTCGCACCGGCAACTCCAGCGCCCCCTGCGCGGCGATCGCGGCCTCGACTGCGGACGTCGGCGACGCAAACGCGGCGGCCACCCCGTCGCCGCTGTGGCTGAACACGTAGCCGTCGTGCGACGCGATGGCACTGCGCAGCACCTCGTCGTGCGCGACCAGGGCTTTTCGCATGTTGTCAGCGTCCGATTCCCACCGACGGGTCGAACCCTCGATATCGGTGAACAGAAATGTCACCACCCCCGACGGGGTGGGTGCCGCGGACACGCTCACAGGATGTCACAAGGAGCCCGCCACTAC
>NZ_DASUHS010000257.1:0-9188 GCF_036273375.1 Mycobacterium sp.
CCGCCGAGTCGGTCGTTGTCGCGTCGAATTCCTGAGGCAACGCCCTTCCTTGGGTTGGTGTTCGAAAATTTTGCAGGAAGTCCGCCCGCGGGCGATATCGTCCGGGGTGGGCTGATGATCGTTTCTGGCTGCGACGGCAGGAACGGGTCGGGGATGGTCGTGGGTGTCGATGGCCCCGGGTGGTCCCGGGCTATCGGTGTCGAAAGCAGCTGTCAGCCAAATGATTTCTGCGCGCGGGTCAGCCGGCGCAAGTCGGTCTTATGCCGGCGATCCGGCCAGTGCGACTGTTGGTGCGGCGACGAATACGTCGGCGGTGGCGATTCGTCGGGCGGCCCGGTGCAGCGTCACCGTGTCGGGATATCCGTGCGGGGTCGAGGTGACGTCGACATGCACAACACCGGCGGCCGTGCCGAGTCGCAGCGAGCCTGGCCACGCGATCCGGGCATTATCGGCGACGACACCACCAGGCAGTGTGGCGGCTGCGGCGACCGCGACCGCCGAGGTCAGGCCGATCGCTGGGTGTGGGGCGAGCATGGACACCATCCGCACCGAGACGTCGTAGTCCTCGGCGGCGACCTCGACTCCCGAGCTGGTCCGGTAATCGCGTGGCGGCCCAACGATTCCGACCTTCGGAACCGCGTGCGCGACCGGTTCCCCGGGGCGGCGCAGCCCCATCCGCAGCGCCGCCTCGCTGCGCAGCTCAACCAGCAGCGGCAGCTGCTCGGCGATACACGCGTTGTCCTCGGCGCCGGTCAGTCCGAGATCGGCGGCGCCGAACAACGCCGTCGGGGCTCCGGCGCTGACCAACGTCCCGCGATAGTCGCGCCCACCCACAGTGACCGGGTCGGTCACCGATCCGGTGGGTAGTAAGGATGTCGGGTCGGCGGCCAGGTCGACGAACGTGAGCGCGACCGGGACGCCGAGGGCGCGCGTTCCGGGGACGGCGGCGGCACCCTGGACCGGGATTGACCCGCCCGGTGTAGCGATTTCCGCGACGAGGACCGCTCCGGTGTTCTGGTTGCGCATCCGCACCGACGTCGTGGTCGCGTCGACCGGCACGAGCCCGGCCTGAACTGCATACAGCCCGATCGCGGTGGCGCAGTTACCGCAGTTGCTGCCCCATTCGACCCGCCGGTCGCCGACGGCGACCTGGCCGAACAGGTAGTCGACGTCGGTGGCCGGGTCGCTGGACCGGCGCACCACCGCGGCTTTGGAGGTGGTGGAACTGCCGCCGCCCACACCGTCGAGCTGGCGCGGATCCTCAGCGCCGAAGGCGGCGGTGAGGATGGCGTCTAGGCTGCCGGCGTCCTCGATCAAGGGGTCGACGTCGACTGCGTTGAACAGCCAGCACTTGCTGGTCCCGCCACGCATCCAGGTGCCGCGGAGTGTGAACACTGCCTGGCCCGCCTTTCGTTCGAATTGAAGGAGACCGCGGTTTCCAACCCGAGAGGTTGGAGTGCGTCGCGTCTCCTGTGCTGTCAGGAACCAGCGTGCGCCGGATAAGACTCAAGTACAATCTCGGAAATCTCGATGATGCTTAAGGTGAACTTAACCCTCTGCGCGGCCGCGTCATGAACAAGCCGATGTCCGGCCGCGGCACTCGGGGCTTCGCGGGCGGCATGGATCGGTCATCTCTTTCGAACGTCGACGTCCCCGGTTATGCCCAAATGAACCCTGACAGCACGTGATTCGGCCGTTGAGCGGCTAGCGCAAGTCCTTCCTGACGGGCTTTACGGAAAGGATGCCGGCTCGATGCCGACCGGGCGATCGCAGAGGTGCGAGCCGGCGATGAACGGACCCTGATGGCCATGCACAGATCGATGGCTGGCGACGGTTTCACCGAGCCGACCATCCTGTGAGGTTGGTCAGACGAACCCGTGTGCGACTTCCTCGAAGGTATTCATCAGGGTTTGAGCCGCCGGCGTCAGGCGTTGTTCGGCGGGGTGTGCCAGGAGAATTCGACGCGATGGTGCGCCCCCGACGAGCGGGAGGACACGGACATCGTCGCGCAGATTCGACAGCGCCAGCCGCGGCGCGAATGAGACACCGAGGTCGACGGCCACCATCGCTTGGGCCTCCTGATAGTCGTTGGCTGCGAAGGCGACGGTGGGTGTGAACCCTGCAGCATGGCAGGCTTTCTCCAATGCCAAACCCACGGGATGGGTGTCCTCGCGGGTGATCCATTGCTCGTCGGCGAGCTCGTCCATCGAGATCTTCTTGCGCTTCGCCAACCGATGATTCACCGACACCACGAGCGTCGGTGGATCGACGAGCAGCACCCGTACTGTCAGCTCGGGGTCGTTGACGGGATCCCACGCGTAGTCCCACAACAGCGACATTTCGATCTCGCGAGCGTCGAGCATGGCCCTCAGCTGGGCGAAGCGCGAGCTGCGCACGGTGAGCCCGATCGCCGGATGGCGCGACTTGAACAACTTGACGACCGGCGGCAGCAGGCTCGAGCCCGCCGTGGGGAAGGTGCCGAGCCGCACGGTGCCCGATCGCAGTCCGGCGATGTCGTCGAGTTCGGTGCCGGCCGCCAGCAGCTGGGTTTCGATCCGTTCAGCACGACGCACGAGGGCCGCCCCGGCCTCGGTGAGCCGCACGCCCCGGGCGTGGCGTTCGAGCAGCGGTTGCCCAGCTTCGGATTCCAGCTTCGAGATCTGCTGAGACACAGCCGAAGTCGTATAGTTCAGCCGGGACGCGGCCGAGGTGATGGAGCCGGCCCGCACGACGTCGACGAGCAGCAGAAGGCGACGCGGGTCCAGCACAGCAACCTCCGGGGTTAAGTACGAATAATAGCTCGTCGAGTCAGTCCAATCATAACTATAGGCAGTCGTGGCCCACGCACGTCGTGACGGCGCAGCAGTTGCCGCTTACCAGAAAGGAATTCGGCCCAACTGGACGCCGCCCAGACCCGCGCGCGTGGCCTCGTCTATCGCACCTCGCCCACGGTGGGGAAGAGCGCCTTCGCGAACGGCGAAGGTTTCAGTTTTGCTAAAGGGCTGGCTAGTAAGTCGAAATTGTGCTGAACCTAGCGGCTGCTTAACGTGTTGTGAGCCACGCTCGACCGATGGGTGTGGCCTCTGCCACCCGGTAGCGCCGTCCGGTCGCGCCGCCACAGCGAAAGTTCGTCATGACTTCCATCGAGATACTGCCCTTGATCGCGCTGGTCGCGATGTTCGTGATCGCCAGCGTGTTTCCCATCAACATCGGAATTCTGGGATTCCTCGGCGCGTTTGGCGTCGGGGCATTCGTCCTGGGCTTCGACGATAAGGAGATCCTGGCCGAGTTTCCCACCTCGATCGTGCTGACCATCGTCGGGGTCACCTACTTCTTCGGCATGGCCAAGAAGAACGGCACCATTGACCTGCTGGTCAACGCCTGCATCCGAGCCGTGCGCGGGCGGGTGACAGTGGTGCCGTGGGTGTTCTTTTTCGCCGCCTCGGTGCTGACCGCGTTGGGCACCTTCAGCCCGGCGGCGGTGGCGCTCATCGCGCCGGCGGCGATGGCGTTCGCCGCCCGCACCCGGATGAGTCCGCTGGTGATGGGCATCATGACGATCAATGGCGCTCACGCCGGGGCGTTCTCGCCGATCTCGGTCTCCGGTGTGCTGGTGCGTGACATCGTCCAATCCAGTGGGCTGAGCATCGCGCCGTGGACGTTGTTTTTGGCCAGCTACGGCATCAACCTGCTGCTGTCGGTACTGACCGTGGTCGGCTACGCCGTGCTGGCCCGGGTGCGCGGCCTGGAGTACAGCGCCACCGGCACCGATCCCGACCACGGCGCCGGCGCTGCCCCGCGCCCGATCCCCGGCGAGCCGGGCTGGGCGCCGGCCGGCGGCTCGGTGTCGACCGGGACCGCCCTACTGACTCGGATGACGCCCCCCGTGACCGACGCCGCACCCGCGGGGCCGGCGGTGACCTGGGTGCAAAAGCTCACCCTCGCGCTCATCGCGGGCGTGCTGGTGCTGGTGCTAGTGCTGCACCTGCCGATCAGCTTCGTCGCCATCGCCGCCGGGGCGATCCTGGCCTTCACCGACCTGAAGAAGCAGAACGAAGCGATCGCGGGCATCAGTTGGTCCACCGTGCTGCTGGTCGCCGGCATGGTCACCTACATCTCGGTGATGCAGGAAATGGGTACCATCGACCACCTCGCCGAGATGGCCGTCGCGATCGGCGCCCCCCTGCTGGTCGCCCTGGTGCTGTGCTACGTCATCGGCGCCACCTCCGCATTCGCCTCCTCCACCGCGCTGCTGACCGCCGTCATCCCGCTGGCCCTGCCCCTGCTCCAGACCGGTGCCCTGCCCATCGTGGGAGTCGTTGCCGCGCTGGCCATCTCGGCCACCGTCGTCGACGTGTCGCCCTTCTCCACCAACGGAGCCCTGGTGTTGGCCAACGCCCAGAACATCGACCGCCGCGTGTTCTACCGCCAAATGCTGCTCAACAGCGGCATCGTCGTCGCGCTGGCCCCCGGCCTGTGCTGGCTCACCCTCGTCGTCACACCCCAACTCCTCCACCTGACCTAACCACCCGCCACCGGCACCGACCGCCACCTCCACCGAGGTGGCGGTCGCGCCGTCCTTGTACCCGCCGATCCGCCGGATTGGCACCTAGACGGCGTGCAGCCCGGGCCGAGGCCGGATGGTTGTCGGATACGCCCAACATGGTGGGGTTT
Source organism: Mycobacterium sp. (assembly GCF_036273375.1). Classification (GTDB taxonomy): domain Bacteria; phylum Actinomycetota; class Actinomycetes; order Mycobacteriales; family Mycobacteriaceae; genus Mycobacterium. The sequence continues at coordinate 4,675 of NZ_DASUHS010000257.1, forward strand.
GCAGAAATACGGGTGTTAGGTCGTATCCAACGAGACAAAAGGGTGCGTGCCGATGCGTGATACGACGAACGACCGGGCGGATTCGTCATCCTCCGACGCGCGGCGGCCACCAGCATCGCACCCGTGGGATGCCGTTGAGCACCCGCCGGTGAACCCGAAGACCTCCGCCGCCATCATGGTGGCGTTCGCTCTGTTAGCGGTAACGGTGGTCATCTTCGGCGGCAATCTGCTCAATCCGAAGGCCTCAACCACCGACGGTGACTATGCAGGTGAAACGATCGAGCTGTTGATTCCGCTCGCCGAGGGGGGCGGCACCGACACGTGGGCCCGGTTCGTCGGTACCGAGCTCACCCGGGAGATCCCCGGCAAGCCAGGTTTCTCCCCCGTCAACGAAGCGGGCGGGGAAGGCATCTCCGGCACAAACCGGTTCGCGGCGTCGGCGCCCGCGGACGGCACCGAGATACTTGTCAGCACGGCGAGCACGGTCATGCCGTGGGTTCTCGGTCGATCCGCGGTGGAGTACAACTTCAACCGACTTACCCCCATCCTCGCCACCGGCACCGGCGGGGTGATATATGCCCGCGCAGAGGCCGGCGTCCGAAAACCAGAGGATCTGCTGAACCGCGATGCGCCGCTGAAGTTCGGCGGGATTAGCGCCACCGGCCTTGATCTGACCACATTGGTCGCCTTTGACCTTCTCGGCGTAGACGTGGACGCGATCTTCGGGTTCGAGGGGCGTGGGCCGGTGAACCTCGCCCTGCAGCGTGGGGAAGTCGACCTCGACTACCAAACGACATCGGCGTATGCACCTGCGGTGGAGCCGCTGGTCAGGGCTGGCACCGCCGTGCCACTCATGTCTTTCGGACAGGTAGACGATAAGGGCGACGTCGTCCGCGACCCCAACTTTCCCGATATCCCTAATGTTGCCGAGGTCTACCAGAGCCTTTACGGCCAGGCACCCAGGGGCGAGACATTCGAGGCGTACAAGAAACTGCTGGCCCTGACGTACACGTATCAAAAGGCGATGTGGGTGCCCGGTGACACGCCGCGACAAGCCGTTGAGCTGCTACGTGCATCCGCGGAAAAGCTAAGCCAGTCACCGCAGTTCAACCAGGAAGTAGCGAAAGTCCTTGGCGGATACCCCCTGCTTGCTGATCAACAACTGGCTGCGCGAATCAGCACGGCGTATACGGTGGATGCGCCCGTGCGCGAGTACATCGTGAATCTCCTCGAATCTGACTACCAGGTCAAGCTGGAATAAAGGGAACGTGATGGTTGAGTCCGCCGTCGCGGCGCTCCAGGCGTTGTTCGCGCCGGAGCAATTGATCCTGCTGCTCATCGGTATCGTCGCCGGCCTGATCATCGGCCTCATTCCCGGACTCGGCGGCACCGGCGCCGTCGCCATCCTCCTGCCCGTGACATTCGGCATGGACCCCGAGCAAGCGCTGGCGCTGCTTATCGGTGCCCTGGCGGTTGTGCACACCTCGGACACGGTGGCTGCGGTGTTGCTTGGCGCACCCGGCTCCGCCTCGGCCAGCGTCACGATGCTCGACGGTTACGCCATGGCCAAGCAAGGACAGGCCGCGCGCGCGCTCAGTCTCGCCTTCCTGTCGAGCATGGCGGGCGGCATCCTCGGCGCAATCGGCCTGACCCTCGCCATCCCGCTGGCCAGACCGCTCGTGCTGTCATTCGGCAGCCCCGAGCTGTTCATGCTTACCGTGCTGGGAGTTTCCCTAGCCGCCGTGCTTTCGCGGGGCAACGTCGCGAAAGGCCTGACCGCGGGCTTCCTTGGGCTGCTCCTCGGGATGGTAGGAACGTCTCCCACCACCGCGGAGAGTCGATTCACGTTTGGCAGCCTCTTCCTCGCTGACGGTCTGTCCTTGGTCGCGGTCGCGCTCGGCATCTTTGGTCTGGCCGAAATTGCTTCCCGCGTCGGCCAAGTGGACAAGCCCGGAGCGGTGGTCGAGCTGGCCGGCGGCTGGCTCAGCGGAATCAAAGAGTGGCTCGGCTATTGGGGGCAGGTCCTGCGCGGGGCGCTCATCGGTATCTGGGCCGGTGTCCTGCCCGGCGTGGGAGCGACCGCCGGCACATGGCTGGCCTACGGCCAAGCCGTTGCGACCGCCAAGGATAAGCGCACGTTCGGCAAGGGCGACCCACGGGGCATCGTTGGGCCGGAGAGTGCGAACAACTCGGTGGAAGCCGGAGATCTGATCCCCACCCTGCTGTTCGGAATCCCCGGCGGCGTGCCGGCAGCGATGCTGCTCGGCATGCTGCTGACCTACGGTATTCAGCCGGGCCCCGCGATCATCAGCGACCACCTTGACCTCATGTACCTGATCGTCTGGTCCTTTGCTATCGCGAGCGTTCTCGGCGCGATGTTCTGTTTTGCAGGGACACGTGGACTCGCCAGCATCACGAAAGTGCCCTTCGCCATACTCGGCCCCGGGCTGGTCGTCGTGATGCTTCTTGGGGCGTTCCAGGAAGGCGGGCAACTCGGTGACCTCTGGGTGATGCTCGCCCTGGGTGTCTTCGGCTGGCTGCTCAAGGAGACTGGTTTCCCGCGCGCACCCTTCCTGATCGGTTTCGTGCTGGCTATTCCGATGGAGCGCTACTACTTCCTCACCGCCAACGTCTACTCGGGACTCTCGTGGATGCTGCGCCCATGGGTTCTGGTCTTCCTCGCCGTCCTCGTGGTGCCCGCAATAGTGACCGGCACACGCCGCGGCCGTGCCCGGCTACGGCCCACTCCCGAGGACCCACACGCGGAGCCACCGCCGGAGGACCAGCACGAGGGCGAACTCGTAGGGTCCGTCTGGTCGCGCGGCCTGTCCGCCGCCATGCTTCTGGTGTTCGTCGCCGGCTTCCTCGCCGCCGGTTCCTTCTCGCCGGAGGCACGGCTGGTTCCCCGACTCGTCTGTGCCGGCGGTGCCATCGTCGCGGCGCTGCTCGTCTTCACGGAACTCCGGACATGGCGCCGTACTGCTGAGCCCGGCGTCACGTGGACTCGTGACGTCGGCGTCGCGCTCAAGACTTTCGTTTGGATGGTGGCCTTCCTCGGCTTGACGACGCTGTTCGGATACGTGGCGGCGCTACTTCTATTTGTGCCAGCCTTTTTGTTGTATGTGGCCCGGGCGAAGCCGCGCATCGTGATCGTCTACGGCCTTGCCTTGGCGATCGTGATTGCTGCTTTGCCGTCACTGATCCCGATCGGCCTACCGATAGGGCTCGTCAACACCACCTAGAGTTATCGTCGAGTCATTCTTGGCCGGTCAACCGTGACGTTGGAGGATCGTCTTGGGTTGCAGCAGGTCTGGATACGGGGGTGAGATGACGTCCAGTGTGGACGGTGCCGACAGGGATGACTTGGCCGAACCAGCGACTTTAGGTAAGGGGAATTTGGGTTCCCCCGAAAACGTGAACTTGCTTCCGGAGTGGCTTTCAGTGTACGCGTAGTTGATGGGTGAACGCATCGCGATCGCCGAATGCCACGCTCATGATTTCAAATGCATCCGATTGTCGACTGCTGCAATTCATTCCGCTTCGGGCGCCCGCAGCACAGTCAACTGCAAACGCTGACCCAGTAGGCCGGTCAGGAGGTGCCCGACGACCTCGCTAAGCGCAAGCATCAGATTTGGTGTGTGAGTTGCAGGATCGGATCGGCCAGGGCCCCTGAGCATTTACAGCAGCGGCCTGGATCACGCCCTTGGTCGATCGGCTCCGGATCGGCCGCCTCGTCGGATGAACTCGTCGTTCGCGACTTCGGCCTCCGTCTCCGCCTGCGTGCATCGAGACTACCTGTCCCCAAACGTATCCATGGCGTTAATTCGTGGTGTTCAAGCGAAATTAGCGTGAGTACATGCCGATCATCGAGCGGCACTGCCGTGGAGGTGTATCGATCGTGGCTTGCATCGCGACCCGGCCTTAGCGCGAAGGTTCGCCGTGGATACGAGGACATTGGCGACTGCGCATACAGCCGCGCTTTAGCGCATGGCCAATCGCGCGGATCGTCCATGACGCGATTCAGCTTTGGGTGAAGGATATGTCGGCTGCGGGTCTGGGACCTCGGACAGTCAGGTGGACGCACACGGTCTTGAAGATGACTGTCAGTGCGGTCAGATCCATATCAGCAAGAACTTGGGCAATCTGCGTGAGCGCCGCGTCACGACCGGTACCTGCCCACACCGACTTTCGGCAATCCAGAGCGAAAAGCTCGGCGCCGGGGGATGTCTCGCGCGGTGATCGCTCGCAGCATCCCGATGTGAGCGGGCCGCACCGCCTGGCCCACCGCGAACAACTTTCGCCAGGTCACCGACTGCGTGATGCAACATGACGCACGTGCCTGCAGATCGGACATTCTGCTTGGCGAGGTGTTTATGCGACATCTTTAGGCCGGGCGGAGGCTGCATGCTCGACAACGCCAACTGTCACAGTGACGAAGTTCTCGTCAACGTCCTCGGTTATCGCTGCGTGGTGAGCAATGAGCTTCGACCGACAGGAGAGCAACTCTGTCGAAG
>NZ_DASUHS010000258.1:0-20199 GCF_036273375.1 Mycobacterium sp.
GCCGTCATGGGGTGGCTGTTGGCCGGGCCGCTGGCGATCGGCGCGCTGGCGGTCTTCAGCCGCGTCGACACCAGGCGCCGCACCGAGGCCATCTATTCGGCGCCGACCTGGACGTCCACGCTGTACTGGATAGTGCTGGCCGTCTGCTTGGTCGGGATAGCCGTGGGGGCCTGGCAGATCGCACTGTGGGCGGGGAAGTTGTAGTGGCCCACTCTTCCCGAATAGCTCGCGGCCGCAACGGCATTGCGACGCTGGCGCGTGTGCTTACGGTCGGTGCCCTGGTCGTCGTAATGAACCTGGTCGGCTGGGCGCCGGTTGCGTCGGCGACGGGCTCGCCGGGGGCGAGCCGATTCGGGGCGTGCCTGGCCTCGCAGAAGGCCGGTGATCTGTTGCTGTTGTTCGACGAGTCGAGCAGCCTGCAGCAGACCGACCCACAGGCCGCGCGCGTGCAGGCCGCCCGCTACTTGGTGCAGACACTTGGTAAATACGCCGACCGGGTGAGCGCAAAACTTGACGTCGCGGTGGCAGGGTTCTCCGATAACTATGTCCCCGAACATGATTGGACCCAGCTCACCGGATCGACGGCGGACAGCGTCGGCGCGTCGCTGGATCCCATCGCCAAGAAGAACACCGGCATCGACACCGACTACTGGCTGGCCCTCGACGGTGCCCGGCAGGCGCTGACGACGCACGGCGGCGCGGCCGACAAAGGTCAGCGCTGCCAGGCCATCGCCTGGTTCTCCGACGGCATGATCGACTTCACCGCCCGCCCGGTTACCAAGCCCTACGCCGACGGGGTCCCGCTGGACTCACCGAACGGAATCCCCGACACCAGCCAGAAGGCCGTGCAATCCATCTGCCGCCCCAGCGGTCTGGCCGACCAGCTGCGGTCGAGCAACATCATCATGCTGGGAATCGGGTTGGGCGCCAAGCAGACTCCCGGTGACTTCAACGTGATGTCGGCGATCAGCACCGGCAAGGGATTGCAGGGTATGGCGTGCGGCGCCATCACGGATCCGGTGCCCGGCGACTTCTTTCCCGTCGCCAACATCGACGACATGTTGTTCGCGTTCGACGCCCTCAACCCGGATCCCGGCGTGACCGACCAGGGCGGGGTATGCCAGATCAAGGTATGCCCCGAGGCGCGGCACAACTTCGTGCTCGACCGGTCCATCAAAGAGGTCAACATCCTGGGTTCCGGCGGCGTGCCCGGCGTCGAGCCCTACCTCGTCTCCCCGACCGGGCAGACGCTGCCTTTGCCCAAGAAGGATGGTGCTCAAAACGTCAACGTCGACGGCGTCTCGGTGAACTACCAATGGCAATCCGAATCGGCGCAAACGATCTCGCTGCAGAACGGCAATGCCCCGCACTGGACCGGGCAATGGGCCATCGTCTACGTCGACACCACCGGCCAGCACCCCGACGCGGTATCCAAGGTCAGCATTCACATCACCACCGACATCTTCCCGGCCCTGACCGGCGCCGACAAAGTCGCCTGGCACAGCGGTCAGACCCTGAAGGGCCTGATCTTCGGTTTGGTTGACGGCCAAGGCAAGCCGATGGCCCCGAGCGACCTGGCGGGCTCGGCCACCATGTCGGCGTCCTTGGGACCCGATGGCGCCGCGCCGATTCCATTGCTGACGGCGGCGGGCAAGGATGACATCGCCAAGCCCGTCGACGCCGACCTGACCAAAGTCACCCCAGGGCACGCGACGTTGCGGATGTCGCTGGTGATCACCACCGCGTCCACCACCGACCTGAACGGCGGACCCATCGCCGGCACCCAGTTGTCGCCGCAGGAAGTCGATGTGCCCGTGCAGATCCTGCCCAAGGTCGGCCTGCCCACCCCGGGCGAACGCATCGACTTCGGCACCGTCGAGGGAGCCAAGGGCGCAACGGCGACGCTGAACATCACCGGCCCGGGCTGCGCCTGGATCAGCGACACCGACGCCGCCACGGTGTCGGGCGCACCCGACGGCATCGGCACCCCGCACCTGGGTTCACCGACGAATTCGGGCCAACACTGTCTGAAGGTGCAGGCGGGCGAGAGCGCACAGCTGTCGGTCACCCTGCGCACTGACCACAACGGCCACGGTGGTCTTAACGGCACTGTGCCCGTACATGTTTCGACGCTGGACAACCCCGACGACGCGCAGACCGTGCCGGTGGCCTTCACCGCGTCGATGATCAACCCGCTCAACACCACCAACTTCATCCTGGTGCTCATCGCCGCGCTGCTGCTGGGTCCCGGAATCCCGTTGGCGCTGCTGTACGCATCGAAGTGGTGGGTCAGCAAGATTCCCGACAATCCGCTGCTGGCCGAACGCATCCCGGTGGAGGTCGAGCACGACGCGGTGCTGCGCGGCGGCGAACCGTTCGCGATGGCCGACACCGATCTGGTGCAACCGGTGACCGGACTGCCGCCCGGTGGCACCCGCCAACTGTCCGTGGCCGGGGTGACTCTCTCGGTTGTGCTGGGGCGCAGCCCATTCGGATCCGGCCACGTGGTCGTCAACGCCGAGGGCCTGGTCAGCGTCGGGTCCAAGCTGCCCGGATCGGACAAGACCGGCCTGCGCGCGGTGCTGCCGCTGGCGGTGCACAACACCTGGGTGCTGCTGCACAACCCGTCCGGGCCCGAGAACGCCGCCGAGGTCCTGCTGTTGGTGGCCGGAACCACCGACACCACCGCCCGGGAGCGGCTCTACGAAGACATCGCGCAACGGCTGCCCGACCTGCTCACCGGGTTGCGGCTGCGTGCCGTGCAGGCCGGCATGACGGCACCGTTCGCGGCACCGGGCGAGACGGCCTCCCCGTTCGGTGACACGCCCGCGGGCGTCGTCGTGGGCTCGGCGGGGGACGATCCCTTTGGTGGCGGCGCTGATTCACCGTTCGGGGGAGCGCCCGCTCCTTCGGTGGCTGCCCCAACCCCGAGGCCCGCGCCGCCGCCCCCCGCCGCGACGGGGCCGGTGCCACCCGGCTTCAACGAGGCGGAGACACAAGAGCGCTCGAGTCCCGAGCCGATACCCCGCCAGGACGACACGATGGCCGCGGGCTACCGGTACGACGACCAGAACGGCCAGCACGAAAAGCGCGAAGAGAGCGAAGAGCGCGATGAGGGAAGGCCACCCGGGCTCCCGCCGACCGAGGCCACCCAACCCTCCTATCGATTTGACCCAGATCCATTCGACCCGTTCGGAGAGGGCAACTGATGCGACGATTCCTGATAGTGGGCTGCGGCGGTTCCGGCGGCGCCACGCTGTCCCTCATGATGGACCAGCTGCGCTCCGAATTGCACACCGCTGGAATCGAAAAGCTCTTAGCCGGTTGGCAATTCGTTCACATCGACGTCCCCAGTGCCGCCGAGTCGGGCCCGGAAGGGCTGGCGAACGTCCCCGCCCAGGGCGGCAGCTACGTCGGGTGCGGACCGCAGGGCAGCAGCTACGCCGTTCTCGACGGTGCGCTGTCGCAACGGCTGGCGGCCGAATCGGCGTTGGACACCATCGCCACCTGGGCGCCGCGCAGCCCGCAGGAGGTGTCGATCCCCATCTCGGCCGGCGCAGGGCAGTACCGGGCGATCGGGCGCATGATCACCCTGAGCAAGGCCGCCGAGATCCACGCTCGCCTACAGTCCGCGTGGGACACGCTGTTTCGCGTCGAGACCGTTTCCGAGATGTCGACGGTCGACGTACCGGGCATGGGTCGCTTCGATCCCAACGAACCGCCCCTGGTGTTGGTGGTGTCGTCGATGGCAGGCGGTGCGGGGGCGTCGATGGCGCTGGACGTATGCCGCCTGCTGACCTTGGTCACCGGTCTGGATCCCCGCTTGATGGGTGTATTCATGGTGACCCCCGACATTTTCGACTCGCTACCGCAGAGCGCCATCATCGGTGTGCGGGCCAACGCGTTGGCGATGCTCGGCGAGATCGTGGCCAGCCAGTCCGGTGCGGCCCGCGAACACGACGTGCGGATCTTGCGCGCACTCGGCCACCATCACGGTGAGGGAGAACCGATTCCGTTCGCGCGGGTGTTCCCGGTGGGCCGCTACATCGGCGCCGACCGCACCCTGTTCGGTGACGGCTCGCAGTACGCGGTGTACCGCGGATTGGCGCGTGGGCTGGCGGGGCTGATGATGAGCGGCCGGGCCAGCGACCAGTTCGTCGCCTACGACCTGGGTAACACCGCGTCCCCGGTGGGTGATCGCGACCTGCTGGGCTGGGGCATCTCGTCGTGGGATGTGTTGCCCTGGGGCACCTATGGCTTCTCCAGCCTGAGCATGGGCCGCGACCGCTACGCCGAATACGCCGCCCAGCGCCTGGCCCGCAGCTGCGTCGACAAGCTTCTCGACGGGCACATGCAGAAGGGCAATCCGGCATCGAGCACCGAGCAGCTGGATTCGCTGCTGTCCAGCCAATGGGGTTCACTCTGCGGCGAATTGGGGTTGCCGCCCAGCGCCGGCGACGAGCAGACCCGGGTGAGCCAGCTCGGCCGCTGGATCGGCACCGAAGCCTTCACGGCCGACATCGTCGCCTCCACCGTCAACGGCCTCATCGACCGTCAGCTGCGCAACCACCTGCCGAACCCGGAAGGCGTTGCCGCCGAACAATGGGTGCCGACCATGCGGCAGGCCGTGCACAATCGGCGCACCGAGTTGACCCGGGCGTGCGCTGATGCGGCCTACGCCATGGCTTTTCAGTGGCACCAGGATTTCGTCAACCGGCTCGAAAAGGTGGTCGGCGCGGCCGTCGCCTCGCTGGGATTGCCCTTTGCGCGGGAAGTCGTCGACCAGCTGCGCCGTCACATCGATGACAAACTCACCGCCGGGGTTGCGCAACTGGGCAACATGGGCCCGCCCGACATCGTGGCGATGTCGCCGCAGGTGGATGCCGGGCTGAAATCGCTGCACGGGGTGATGACCAACACCGACCAGGTGGTGGCCGCCGTGGTGGACGGGTTCCGCGCGACGGTGCGTCGTCAGCTGTTCGCCGACGCGGCCTCCCGCATCGCCGACGTGATGCGGGTGCTGGGCGTGGAGTTGCTGGTGCCGCTGCGTGATCGCCTCAGCGAGGCCATGATTCAGCTGGAGATCGCCCGCTCGGAGCCACCGACCGACGTGGGCCTCGCGCGCCTGGCCACCGATCAGTACGCGGCCTGGCCGGCGGACGCCGACGAGCTGGTGCCCAGCCGGTTCGCGGAGGCTAACAACGAAGTGCTGCTGATCAATTCGACCGCATTCAAGGGACGTTACGAGGCGGATCTGCCGAAGGCGGTGGCCGGCGCCAACGCGATGATCCCGTTGCAGTCGGCCATCGAGGAGGCCACCACGCGGGTGATCTTGGGGGAGTGGCAGACCACCGGCGGCGTCGCCGCACCAGGCGGGCTGATCGAGCGCACCGCCACGTGGGTCACCCGGGCGTTGGGCACCGATCCGGAGACCGGCCGCGCGCGGGTGCCCTCGATCGCGCAGTTCGACATCCACACCCGCCCAGTGGAATTGCTGCGCCGGGCCCGGCTCTACGTCGAGCGGCCAGGGGAGTCGTTCGCGGAATTCTGCAAGGTGTCGCTGCGCGACTACGTGCAGGGGGCGGGCGCTTCGGAGTCCGAGCTGGTGGCGCGCCGCCGCGACATCGCCACCAAGTTCGCCGAGGCGCTGTCGCTGGCGCGGCCGCTGGCCAGCGTCAACGACCAGGCGCTGCAGCGGGTCCACCCCGGCCAGCAGACCGAATACCGCTACAAGTTCTCCGAGATACCGTTCGCCGGTCAACCGGTTGACCGGGAACTGTTCGAAGTCATCCGCAACAATCCGCGGATCGACCAGGCGACGAAGGACAACTACGGGCGTTCGCTGTCCGACGAGGACAGCGTGACCCGCATCGACATCTTCGGCTCGTATCCCAACTATTCGCCGCTGGCGTTCGACTCGGTGCTCAAGCCCGCCGCCCAGCAATGGGCGCAGACCGCGGGGCCCGGGCGCGGCGGCTTCTGGAGATTCCGCCGCTCCCGGCCACTTTCGGCGTCGCTGCCGATGACCGATGAACAGCGGCGCACCATGACCGGCGGCTGGTTCGTCGGTCAGCTGCTGGGCCGCATCCAGATCCCCGCGTCACCGTTCACCGAGCCCGTGCGGATCTACGACGCCGACAGTGGGCAGTGGCTGAACTTCCCGAACCCACTGCTGACGCCGCCGTCGGCGTTCCATGCCCCCTACGACTGGTTGCCCGCGGTACTCGAATCGATCCTGCTGGCCATCGCGCAGTCGCACGAGCCGCCGGTGATGCGATCGCTGCGGCCCTACAGCGTGCTGCGTGAGCTCTACGATGCGCACTCGCAAGACCCCGCCAGCGGCATCGTCGCGTTGTCGGCGCAGGGGCTGCTGCGCGAATTCCTGCAAGGCATCTCGAGCACGCCCGGCGTGCAGTCCCGGGTGCCGGGGATCGCCGAGGCCCAGACCGCCGACGAGCGGGCCGCGGCAGCAATCGAGTGGTTGACCACCATCCGTGACGTTGCCGCACAGTATCTTCCGGCGGACATGGCCGGGGCCACGCCAGGTGGGGCATTCACGACGGTGCCGACACGAACCACGGCGTCGAACACCCCCATGTTCCGCGACTTGGCGCCCGACGTGTACGCGGCCACCGGTGCGCTGATCAACCTGATCCAGCACGAGGCCGAGGCGCTGGCGGCCGGCGCGGCGGCGGGCGGTCCGGTGCTCGATGGCGTTGCGCCCGTAGTGATTCCCGAAGGCGGGACGTTCTGACCATGGCTGTATCCGGCGACACCTCCCTCACCGTGGTCGTGGCTCCGCACCTGCAGACCGACGAGCTTCTCGGCGTCCTGTGCGATTACTCCGCCGCCGGGTTACTGGGCGTCTTCGTCTGGGTGGATGCCGGCGATGCGCGAGGGCCCGCAACGGCGGCGACGATGGTGCGCGACGGCGCATCGGAAAGTGTTGTGCTGCAACAGGTGTTGACTGCCAAGCCTTATGACCGGGTCCGCGTGGCGGTATTGGTTCCGCTCGATGCTCCGGCCGAGCAGCGAGCGCCTTTGGCCGCCGAGCAGTTCGTCGAACAGGTGGTGCGCAGCACCGCCAGGGGCGCCCGGATGAGCCTGTTGCGGATGCTGCTCACCAGCGGGCGCGCCGGGGCCAGTCAGCTCAGCTCGTCTGTCGTGGTGGAGGGCTGGCACAACCTGCTGATCGCACCGGAGGATTCGCCGGCACCCGGGTTGGGTGCGGTGCCGTGGGGACATCTCGCCGAACCGCTGGACCTGGCCCAGCGTGCCGCGCCGGTGGTCGCGGCGGTGGCCGGCTTGTGGGCCGATGTGCAGCAGACCCCCTTCGACAGTCTGGAGATTCTGCCGGGCCAAACGCTGCGCGCGGTGCGCGCGTTCTACCGCAGCCTGGACACCGCCGAGGTGGAACGTCGGCTGCGGGCGCGGTTGTTCGATCCGGCGGGACGGTTGCCGTTGCCGCATGGGGGCCAGGTGCCGGTGCTGTATGTCGAGGACGTTTCGGCGGCCACCCAGACGATGGCCCGCGCGCTGTGGACCAAACATCGCGACGTGCTCCGCGGACCGCGAATGGGCGCTGACGATGTTGCCACGCAGGCCATTTCGATCTGGGCCGCACTGAAGATGTTCCTGCGCTTCATGGGCGGGGCCCTGCGCAACGCGCCGTCGGCGTGGTTGTCGGCGGTCAAGGGATCGGTATCGGCGGTGTTGGCCTCAACGGTGCAGGGCACCGTGTTCGGCGGCCGCGAATCGGCGTTCTCGGTGGTCACCAGCAGTCAGCTCGCCGACTGGCAGGACCTTGGCCGCAGCGCCGAGACGCTCAACGCGGCCATCGGCGGATCGGCGGCCAACGGGCAGCGGGCCCAGCAGGACCTGAGCCCGCTGTGGATCGACTTCGTCAACGGCGCACTCACCCTTGCCGACGGCGGACGCCGCGCGAAGGGGCTCGACCCGATTCAAGTGGGCGCGGGTGTCGGTGTCTTGGCCAGCGCCGCCGACGTGGTCCCCAGCCGCGCGGACCGGTTCACCGCGGTTCCGACGTCGCTGGCCGCGGTGATCGGGGTCAGCGACCTGGAGCCGGCCGACGTGCTGGGCGCGGCCGATCTGCGCCAACGGCTACAACGCGCCTACTCCGACCCCGCCGCCGGCGTCGAGGCACGCGGAGCGTCGACCGAGCTGGAGCGCTGGCAACAGCACGCGTCGAAAAGCTATGCCTGGCAGGCAGGCTCGATCCTGACCGACTTCCTGGGGCGGGCCCGCACCGAGGTCGCGCAAATCGCCGAACAGATTCAGCGGGCGGCCAGCGAGATCTCGATCGACGAGCGGGTGCGCGCCCGTCAACAGGCCATCGGCATCATCCTGGCCACGATGACCTGGGCGACGTTGGGAGTAATCGTCGTGCTGGTCGGCCTCGCGGCTGTCGGCTTCACCGGCTGGAAGTACACGTTGATCACCGGCGGGATACTGCTCGGCCTCTACATTCTGGTGTCGCTGACGTTGTTCCTGTTCGCCCAGCGCGACATGTTCACCTTGATGAATCTGCGGAAATCTCAACAGAATCAGCTCGAGATGATGCAGGCGAATCTGCAGACCGCGCTGCAGGATGTCAGCCGCCTGTCCACCGCGTACGGCCAGTATTTGTCCTGGTGTCGCGTCCTGGGGCCGGTGCTGCGCGCACCTTTTGGGCCCGCGCCCGCGGGGCGCACGGCCGCGCCACTGATTTCCGACGGCCTGCCCCGCTGCGCCCAGGTCGGGGTCGCCGATCCCGGTGCGGAGCGCGCCGACGATGCGGCGCATGCCATTCAGCGCCGCCTGTACGCGCTCGGCTGGCTGACCAAACCGTGGCAGGACATGGTCGCCCACGCCGCGGGCCGGCTTCGGGAGGAGCCCGAAATGCTCTATCGCATGCCGGGTTTCCGGACCGCCTCGGGTCTGGACCAATGGTCGGCGGCGGTGGCCTCCGGACAGGTGCACGCCACCGGCGCCGAGGCGCTATGGCAACGTGTCGAGCAGATGTTCGCTGAGGACGACCGCGTGGGCAGCGCGCTGGCCGGTGCGGTATTGGCTCCGGCGATGGGGCAGCATGTCGCCGCCGAACAGTTCGCCGCCGGTGTCGTCGACCATCGGCCGGGGCACGCCGCTCCGTTCGACGGATCGGTGTTCACCGACGCGGCGATGACCGCGAGCCGCTGCGAGGTAGCCATTGATACGGCCACGCTCGCGCGGCCTGGCCTGGGTTTTCGGGCCGCGGTGGTGCAGGCCAGCGACGGGCTGGCGCCCTATGACTTCACCCTGTTCGAGGTGCCGTTGGCGGCCGCGCCGGGCGTGGAAATGGAGAAGACCGCGGTGATTACCCAAACCGAGCACCGCGACGTGCCGCCCGGCGGGGATTTGGTGTTCTAGCCATGCCCGATCCGCAGCATGCCGGCGACGCCGACGATCCTCGCCTCAACGCCCTGATCGCGTGGCGCCAGCGCCTGATCGACTCCGAGGCGGTGTCCAAGGCCGGCTTCAAGGAAACCCACCTGCGACTGATTCTGCGCTCCGGGCGCACTGACGTGGAACAGATTCGGGCGATGCTGCCCGGCTCGGTCGCCGAGTACGCCGAGGAGTTGGCGGCCGTCCTGGCCGAGGTGGAGTCGGAGGCGCCGGGCCGGCATCACCGCTCGGCGGCCCTGTCGGCGGTGGAACCCGGCGGTGAACCGACCGGCACGGCCCCGCGGGCAGAAGGCACGACGAGCGACCAATTGCCGCCGAACGCAAGTGATTTCGCCGCGTACGCCTTCGGCGAGCAGACCGGCCCACTGGCCGCCGTCACCGTCAGGCCGTCGCGCGACGACGACGATGACACCGGTGGCAGCGAGCTGACCTGGACCCCGTATTTACCGGGCGGCGATGCCGTGGTGATTTACCGGCTGGTCGCACAGGAGGACAACGCGCCGTACTCCCCGGATCGGGCGCGGTCGGTGGCGGCCACCACCGCGACCACCGCGGTCGATGACACGCCCGCCGCCGCGGCGGTGCGCTACTACCAGGTCTGGGTCAACGTCGGGGCCACGCGGGCGGAAGCGCTTGCAGCGCAACCGATCAAGCACGCCGAAGGCGTGGCCATCAGCCCGGTGCGCGATTGCGTGGTTCGGCAGGACAACGGCAAGGTCATCGGAAGGTGGACGGTGCCTTCGGCGGTCAGCACGGTGTTCGTGTCCCGGATGCCGGCCGAGGAAGCCGGCCGCGAGGGGCCCCAGCATCGGATCCTGCTGGACCGCGACAACCGTTCCGGCTTCGTCGACTCCGAGCCGGCGCCGGGACGGCGCTACGTGTATCGGATTCGGGCCGCGGTCCCGGTCGACGGCGTGTTGCGCCTGGCGCCACCTGTCGACGCCAAGGTCGAAATCGCCGCTGTGCTAACGCCGGTCACCGATTTGATGGTGACGTCGGCACCGGGGGCAGCGGAGGGCTTCGAGCTCACCTGGAAGCCGCCGTCCGCCGGCGAAGTGGTGATCTATCGAAGCCAGACCGGCCCGGCCGCCGGCGCGGAGACCAACGACTTGCCCGAGGCGGCGCTCGAGCAGGTCGGACTGACCCCGGATTTGCGCCTGACGCAACCGATCACCGAGCAGCCCGGCCCAGACGGACGGCCGCGGTCGATGATGTCGGGGGTGTCCTGGCCGACGGACTGGAGCCGCGCCTACTTCACCCCGGTCACGGTGCTGGCGGGTCGTGCGTTGCTGGGCAAGACTTTCTGTTCGGTGCGCACCGGGGTCATCCGGGATGTCGAGCTGGCCGAATACTGCAACAAGCAGGTTTTGACGTTCGACTGGCCGCAGGGCGCCGCCGTCGTCGTGGTGTATCTGGCGCCCAAGGGCTATGACCCGCGCAACGGTTTGACCGGTACGTCCTACGAAATCACCGTCGAGCAGTACGAGAAGTACGGCGGCCTGCAACTCCCCAACGGCAAACTGCCGGTGAGCGGGTGCTCCCTGCATCTGGCGCCGGTGGCCTTCTCCGCCGGCCGGCGGGCCATCGGGACCGTGCGCAGCATCGAATACGCGGGCCTGTTGCGGCTGCAGTACGCGGTGCAGTTGAGCCGCGACCCGCAGGGACAGCCGTCGCACGCCACCATTTACATGCGGTCCGAATACGAAGTGCCCGGATCGCCGGCCTTTGTCTTGGTCAACCACCCGGACCGAATTCCGTTGTCACCCACCGACGGCGAAGCGCTAGACGCCGCGCCGCTCGACACGCAGGGCGGGCTGGCGGCCACGCCGTCCAAGGAACTGCGGTGGTCGGCCCTGACCACCGCCGGTACCGCCGAGCCGTGGGCCGTCGACCTGCGGGGCCGACGCGGATGGATCCGATTGTTCGTCAACACGCCCTCGGCGGCGCGGCTGCGCACCATCGCGCTCCTGGACCCGCCGGTGCATAGCCTCCGGTTGAGCGTGGGCGCGCCATGACCCCGCGCTACGGTCAGCTGGCCTACACGAGTTTCGACCGGCCGGGGGGCGCGGGGGGCTGGCAGGTCAAGCAGACCACCGGGGATTTGTCGCCGGAGGAAACACAACGCCTGGCGTCGGGTGTCCGCACCGCGTTTCGGCCCGTCACTCCGCTGCCCGACTATCCAACCCCGGAACAGCTGGACGAGGCGCCACGGCGACTGGAGTACCGCCGCTGGGCCAGCGACGCGGCCGGCTACTGGCACACCGTTGCCGCCGGCGCCGACAGCACGGGGCGCCCGGGCAATGTGTTCGCCCACGTATTGCTGGACCGGGCACCGGATTCCGCGCCGCGGCTGCGCCCCATTCAGCGGTGGGGCTCGCCCGCCTGGTTACGCCCGTTCGGTGCCGCGGCGGTCGGGCGCGCCGCCCTGCCCGCCGAACCGCCGGGTATCGCGCAAGTTGTTACCCGGGAAAGTGCGATCGCGTTCGCGCTGGACACCAATACCTGGCGGGTCGGCACCTTGCTCGGATTACTGGACGCGGTCGCGGCCGCGCTGGATGGCGGCGCGCCCGTCGTGTTGGGCGCCGTCTCCGTCGACTCGGCCGCGCAGTGGATCGGCCTGGTGAGTTTCCTGATGTCACCGGGAACCGCGGCCACCCTGAATTTCAGCACCTTCGAGCGCGCCGATCAACTCGGCCCGGCGCAGCACGCCATCCAGCACCTGGCCGCGGTGCCCATCGGCGACCTGGACACGCTCCCAACCGGTTTCGTCGCCATCGACGAGACCGCGACGCTATCGCTGGGGGAGTTGGGTGGCGAACCGCACCGGACCGCGGCCGGTCATGCGATCGACGTCACCGCCTGGTCGGTGATGGCACAAGAGGTTCTGCTCGATCCCCAGTCGGCACTCGCGCTGCTCGACGAACTCGACCACCGTGCCGCCCAAACCGAGGATCGAGACCTGCACCCGGCCTGGCCGCTGGCGGTCACGATCGCCGCCGACGAGGACTTCGCGGCCGCCCATCCCGAGGCGAACGCCATCATCACCGCGCACTCGCCGGCCGGCATCACCCCCGGATCACCGACCGAACTCCTTATTGACGAGGCCCTTTCGGCCCTCGTCGGTCACAACACGCCCGACGCCTGGAAGGCCGCCGAACAGAACCTGCCCGGGTTCGCCGGTGAACACGCCGCGCTGACCTACCTGTGTCGCGCGATCGGCGACGACACCTGGCTGGATCAGCTCGGTCCGATTCCGTTGAGCTCCAACACTTATCATGGCCAGCCGGTGCCCGAACCAGTGGCGGCCGCGCTCGGGCCTGCGCTGGAGCGGGCCAGCGCCACGGGCGACCCACAACGCCTGCTCAAGCTGGTCGACCTGCTAATACGCGCGGGTGTCGACGATGATCGCCTGACTCAGGCCCTCACCGAACGCGTCGCAGCCCAGCTGGCCGACCCGCACACCGGGCCCACGCTGGCCCGACGGTTGACGCACCGGCTCGGCCCCGAAACCCGGATCGCCGCGGCCGCCGCAACTTTGCGCCTGAGTTGCGAAGGCGCCACGCCGATCAGCGACGCCGTGCTGGATTGGTTCGCCGATGGATCCACCATGCCCCCGGCGGCCGAGCTACTGGGCGCCCAACCGTGGGACGCGACGTGGACCCGAGCGGCGGTGTGCGGCATGCGTGCCGAACGCAACCCCGGTGAGGCGGATTGCTTCGCCGAGTTGTGGTGGCTGGCGGCCAACGGATCACCGCGCCGCGACGAGCTGGCGGCCCGCCGGATCTGGGATCCCGCGCAACTTCTGGCGGCGGGCGGCGCCGCCTTGAGCACCGCGGCGCTGTTGCCGACCCTGCTGGGGGCGCCCGACGGTGAATCGTTGGCCCGGTTGGCCGACGAGATCACCGGCGCGAACAACGATGACCTCGCGGTGGCATGCGCGGCGCTACGGATGGTCGATCCGGCGTCCTGGGTGCAGCGCGGTTACCTCAACACTCATCAAAAGGCGTACGCCGGGCTGTGGGACATGGCATTGGGCGAAATCGGCCCTGGGCAAATACATGCCGACTGCGCGGTGCGCGTGACGGTGCTGGCGGTCCTGGGCCTGATCGCGGGACAACCACGACCCGTCCTGGCGGCCCAACTGGCCGGCGATCGGGTGGTGGCCGGCGCCGCTACCGAGCAGGTGCTAGCCCTGGTCGACAACGAGATCGTTCCGGCCGCAGAGGTTCTGGCGGCCAGCCTGTTGCGCACCGACGCCGCCGAGCCAGGCGATGCCGTCGATGGTGTGCTGGCCGCGGCCGCCGCCGCGGTTACGGCGAGCCGGCAGTTCACCGACGACGACCAGGAGGGGGTGCTCGCGGTGATGATGCGGATGGCCGGCAGCAACGAGGGAACGGCGCCACGGCGATACCGGAAGCTGGTGAACACGATGCTGGCTCGCCGCGCTGACGTTCGAGCGCCGCTGACGGCCCCGCCGGCTCAGCTGTGGAGGAACCACTGATGCCGATCTACGCCCTGACCGCACGTAATCAGCGCGCGCACATACCCGTTGGCCCGCTTTCGGTTTCCATCAGCGGGGCGGTCCACGACGCCGCGCTCGACATCCAGGGCGCACCGGGTCAGTCTGTGGTGCGCTCGAGCCCCCAGCATGTCGTGTTGCCCTCGCTGAACGGTCACGTCACCATCGCCGTCCGGCCCGCGTTCACCACGCAATTCGGTGCCGGCACCGTCGTGCACCTGGCGATCGCGCACGATGTGCCCGATGAGGCGGACCCGGTCCAGGTGCTTTTCGATCCGGTGGACGTCAGCGGCGACGCCGCGGTGGTGTTCGCCGAGCTGCGTCCGGCCGGTCACCACATCGAAGTCGCCGTCACCGCCACTGCCGACACGGCGCTGAGTCCGCTGGCGGCCGCGGCGCGCACGTCCGCGCGGCGTCTCATCGGCCGGGACCGCAAGCAGACTCACGCTGAACTTGTTGTCGCGCTGAACAGTTCGGCGTCGATGCGGCCCTGGTACGCGGATGGGAGCGCGGCCGCCGCCACCGACGTGGCGGTCGGGGTGGCCGACGCCCTCGGGATTCATGACGTGGCCGCGGTTCTCGTCGGCGCCGACGTCACCAAGGTCCCGGTGGACAGCCCTGGCTCCGGGCCGGGGATGGGATTGGCCGAAGCGGTGCGCAAGGTGCAGCCGCGGTGGTCGGCGGGCGCGCGGTGGTCGCGGCTGCGGACCGACATCGCCACCGTGGCCTGTTCGGACTTCCCGGCCAGCGGCGTGCATCGCGGATTTGCCTTGATCACCTTGTCCGATGACCGCCGCGTCGCAGGGCCCCGGCTGCCGGCGCCGCGGTCGGGGCAAGATGCTTCCGCCGAACTGCTGGCGCATCCACAGGTGCTCGACGAGATCACCGCCGGGCTTGTTAAGGCCCTGACATGACCGCTCCAACCGCCCAGGCGATCTTGACGAAATGTCCACGCTGTTTTGCGCTTCTGGATCCCGATCATCACTTGTGGACGCTCGCGCCCACCAGCGGCGCGCCGCGTTACCACGACGAGGTCGGCTCGGCGTTCTTGGGCGCCAAAGCCGATATCGGACCGATGTTCCGGTGGGATCGTCCGCCCGGGTACAACGGTCCGCCGCCGCCGAACATCGCCGCTCAGGCGCTGCATGGTCCGGTCCTCGAGATCTGCCCGGTCTGCCATTTCACCCTGCCCGACCGGTGGCGCGAGGGTCAGGCGTATTGCATCGCGATGGCGGGGGCCCGCGCGACCGGCAAAAGCCTCTACATCGGCGTGCTGGTTCGCCAACTGCAGCTGTTGTGCGAACACCTCGGGTTTGCCATGGCGCCCGCGACGCGCTCGACGGCCGTCGCGTATGCCACCCATTACGAGACACCGCTGTTCGTGCAGCGCGGTCTCATCCCGCCGACGCCCACGATGATGACCCAAACCTCCACTCAGCGCGAGCCGCTGATCTTCAGCCTGGGCACCTGGCACGGGATACAGCGTTACCTCGTGCTGCGCGACGTCGCCGGTGAAGACATGGAGTCCGGGAACCTTCATTCACCCCCGTTTCGGTTCTTCAGCAACGCCGAGGCCGTCTTTTTCATGTTCGATCCGCTTCGGGTGCAATCCATTCGGGATCAGTTGCAGGACCTGCTGCCCCCGCAGATGGTGAGCGGGGGAGACCCGCGCGGCGTGCTGAACAATGTGATGATGGCCATCGGTTCCGGCGAACCACGGTTGGCGGTCATCTTGTCGAAGTTCGACGCCCTCCGGGCGTTGCGAGATGTCGATGGCTCCGAGTGGAGCATGGTGATGTCCAACGCCGGGGCGGCCTATCTGCGTGATCCCTCGGATTCCGTGCTCTACGACGACAATGACGGTCAACTGCTGCACGAAGAAGTACGCAGCCTGCTCACCCGGCTCAACGCCGGCTCGATTATCGCCGGCGTCGAAAACCCCTCCACACCAAGACGGTTGAGGCACCGGTTCTTCGTCGTCTCCGCCCTCGGCCAGCCACCCAGCGGCCAGCGCCTACACGCCCGGGGCATCGCCCCTTTCCGCTGCGTCGACCCGGTGCGCTGGGTGACCTCGAGCTTCGGCGTCCTCTAGGCCTCCGTGCGGCGAACATGACCATCCCACCTCAGAATCCGTTCGAGCACAATCCGTTTGGCAGCAACCCGTTCGGGAGCAACCCCGCGGCGCCTCCGGTGTATACGACGCCACCTGCGATACCACCAGACCGCCAACCGGCCAACGCGCTGGCGACGTTGTCGGTGGTGTTCGCGTTCGTGTTCGCCCCCGTCGGGGCGGTTCTGGGGCACCTGAGCCTTCGGCAGATCCGGCGCACCGGCCAGCGGGGCCGTGACCGTGCTTTGGTTGGCACGGTGCTGTCGTATGCGGTAATCATAGTCGTGGCTGGCGTTTTGGTGGTTTGGCTTACCCGGCCCGACACCCCCGCCGCCCGCACCGCCGCGACCACAACCCATCCATCCGTTGCGACGCCCGCGGTCACGCCGTCCGATCTGGCGCGGCTGGTGCCCACTCTTGCCGACGCCAAAGCCATCACCGGTGACGACAAGTTGATACAGCCCGTGATCCTGCGTCGGCCCGAAGATCTCGCAGCCGGCGGACAAAGCACCGACCGTCCCGAATGTCGCGGCGTTCTATACGCCGGCGTGCCGGACCTGTACAACGTCGGAGCCCTGGTCAATTACTACATGCCGGTCTTCGCCGACCGGGCTGACCCAGCCAACACCAGGTCAATCGACGCAGCCGTCGCATCATTTCCCGACCCGGCCGCAGCGCAAGCACAACTGACCAAAATGTCATCAGCGTGGCGCCAGTGCGGCGGTTTGCCGGTGAAGATCACGTTTCTCGACAAAAGCACCGTCGCGTTCTCACTCAACGAGCCAATCGAGGCGGCCAACGGCATCACCACCATCGAAGCGGCGGCTCGGGCCGACCTTTCCGTGCACGCGATCGCCGCCAAAGCCAACGTGGTCATCGACCTGTTGGTCTCCTACACCGGCAACGACGTCGACCGCGCCCGGCAAGCCGCCTTGGACGTCGCCAACCAGATCCTCAACAAGATTCCGGGCTGAGACATGACCAATCCGCAGGAACCGTTCGGGCCCAATGCCTTCGGCGGCAATCCCTACGGTGGTGGTCCGTACGGAGGAATGCCGCCGGGGCCGCCGATCTACACAGCGCCGCCACCGCAGCAGCCGCGCACCAACATCTTTGCGACGATGTCAGTGATTTTCGCGTTCGTCTTTGCTCCGGCCGGGGCGGTGCTGGGGCATCTGGGCCTCGCGCAGATACGCCGCTCCGGCGAACGGGGCCGTGACCGCGCGATCGTGGGACTGATGCTCTCTTATGCGGTCATCACACTGACGGTGGTGGCCGTGGTGGCGTGGGCATCGCAGACCGACGGCGGCTCGTCTCGGACAGCGTCACGCAGCAGTGCGGCAGTCTCAACCAGCTCAACGCCGCGCTCGCCCATGGTCACGCCGACGGGCCTGCCCGGGTTGCTGCCGACTATCGATGACGTCAAACGGTTCATGGGGGACCCCAACCTCGTTGCCCTTGCGCCCACATTCAAGCCAGGACCGGACTCCGACAGCGCCTCCGTTGATCGCCCCGAGTGCTGGCCGGTCATGGGCGGCGGCGCTCCGAACACCGATATGCAGGCCCTCGTCGGATACTACGGGTTGGTGCTGATCGACGACCACGACATCCCCGCCCTCAAGGAAGCGGGTCAGGTGCTCATGGCCTTTCGAGACCCGCCGGCCGCACAGCGGCAGTTGGCGAATCTGTTGTCGATCTGGCGCAAATGTGGAGGCTCGACGATGAACATCCTTCCGCCTCCGGGCAAGCAGTCGCCGCCGGTCGCGGTGTCGATGGGTGTCCCCTCCGACGCCGGAAACGGCATCACCGCCATGGTGTTGACCGCGCAGGGCCCGGTGCTGCGATCACGCAACGATCGTGCGATCGTCGCGAAAAACAACGTGGTTGTGGACATCAACGTCGTGCTGGTGGACACCGATCGTGGCCAGCAAGCCGCCCTGGACATCGCCAACTATATCCTGGGCAAGATCCCAAGTTGAGCCGATGATGACGAATCCCTTTGGCCCCGGCCCGTTTCAGCCCAACCCATTCGGCGCGGGTGCGTCTGGCCCGCATCGAGTCCAGCAGCCATCACCGGGCCCGCCGCGCGATGAGGCCAATGTGTTGGCGACGCTGTCGGTGGTGTTTGCGTTCGTCTTCGCCCCCGCGGGATTGATACTGGGGCACTTGGGGTTAGCGCAGATTCGCCGTACCGGGCAGCGTGGTCGCGATCGTGCTTTGATCGGGGTGACGCTGTCGTATGTGTTCATCACCGCAATGGTGGTCGCGCTGATCGTCGGCGCGGTCATGCCTGACACGAACTCAACTCAAGCCGCCAGCCAGACAACGGCCACCCCAAAGCTGTCGCCCGCGCCGCTTACGGTGGCCCCCGCCAATATGGACGGCTTGCTGCCCACCCTCGATGACGTCAAAAACTTCACGGGCGATGCCGCCGTCACCGTTGACTCGACACACCACCAAATCTCTGCCGATCCCAACAGAAAAGTCATCGACCGCCCGGACTGCTGGAGTGTCTTCGAGTTCGGTGCCCCTGAGTCTTACGACGTCGCAGTGGTCACTGGGTATTCAGATTCAGACTTCGGCGACACTCACGATCTCTATAACCAGTGGAGCCTTGGTGGGGGAGTCTCGTCATTTCGCGACGCGACGGCCGCCCAGACGCAGCTGTCGAAGTTGCTGTCAATCCTGCGAAAATGCGGCGGTTCAACCGCCAACAAAACCTATCCGGGCGGGCAGACGTTTCCGATATCCATGCAGCCCCCGACTGATGCGGGCAACGGCATTACCACCATGGAAACCGTGGCCGAAACACCCCCACGCATTTACGGCGTCCGCGCGATCGCCGCCAAGGACAATGTGTTCATCGACGTTGGAGTGTGGACCACGATTAGCAGTGACCGTGGCCGGCAAGCCGCCCTGGCGATTGCCAACTTCATCCTCAACAAGCTCCCGGGCTAGCGCATGACAAATCCTTTCGGCCCCCCGTTTCAACAGAATCCGTTCGGCGGAGGGTCGCCCGGCCCGCAACACCAGCCGATGCAACCGCCTCCGGTCCCGCCGCGCGACGAGGCCAATGTGTTGGCGACGTTATCGGTGGTGTTCGCCTTCATCTTCGCTCCGGCGGGACTGATTCTGGGGCACTTGGGTTTAGCGCAAATCCGCAACAGCGGTGAGCGCGGCCGTGATCGTGCTCTGGTGGGTGTGACCCTGTCGTATGTGTTCATCACCGCGGCGGTAGTCGCACTGATCGTCGGCGCCACGCTGCCCGACTCAACGTCCTCTTGGGTCGCGGCACCCGCCGCCACCACGAC
The DNA here is from genome assembly GCF_036273375.1 of Mycobacterium sp. GTDB lineage: Bacteria > Actinomycetota > Actinomycetes > Mycobacteriales > Mycobacteriaceae > Mycobacterium. Next base: position 19,385 of record NZ_DASUHS010000258.1, read on the forward strand.
CACCGCGCCCTCCACCACGACGACCACCCCGCCGCGACCTCCTGCGCCCACCGTCGCGCCGGCCGATGTCGACGGGCTGTTACCCAACCTCGAGGACGCCAAGAACATCACGGGTGATCCCGCTATGAAAGCTGGTGCGACGGTCCACCAACCGAGACCCGACCCGCAGCGAGGCCGCATCGACCGGACGGATTGCTGGGCCGTGATGGAGCCCGGCGCCCCGGAGGCCTACGACCTCCCAGCCATCCTGGGCTTCGCGGGATCCGACTTCGTCGACATTCACGACGTCTACCACCAGTGGGTCGTCAGCCAGACGGTCGCGTCGTTTCACGACGCGACAGCCGCGCAGGCGCAGCTGGACAAGCTGTTGTCGATTCTGCGTCAATGCGGCGGCTCGATCATGAACGCGACCTGGCCGAACGGCCAGACGTACCCCGTGGCCATGGAGCCACCCGTTGACGCGGGCAACGGCATCACGACGATGGCGCACGTGCCTCAGACACCGGTCCACATCTTCTGCGTGCGTGCGGTGGCCGCCAAAACCAACGTGGTCGTGGACGTGGACACCTGCTCGGACGGCGCCGACCCCAGTCAGCACGCCGCCCGGGCCGTCACGGACCTGATCCTTGGCAAAATCCCCGGCTAGCGGACGGGCTTCTCAGCTGCCGAAGCCGCCGTGCGGCGACGCGACTGGAGCCGGCCCGCCCATTGCGAGGTGGCTGGAGGCGAAGGTGACGCCCTTGTCGATCACGGCGCCGTCGTCGGCGTAGGTGTCGTGTGCGGCGAAGTTCATCCCGTCGGAGCAGACCGGGTCT
>NZ_DASUHS010000259.1:0-2721 GCF_036273375.1 Mycobacterium sp.
TGGTGAAGGGTTCCTGGCGCTCCTACAGACAAAGGTCAACGAACCGGGGTTCTACTTGCTCGATGAGCCGGACGCGGCCCTGTCGTTCACCTCGTCACTGGGACTCGTCGCCATCCTCGACGACCTCGTACGCGCCGGGTCACAGGTCATTTTGGCAACGCACTCGCCGATCATCGCCGCCGCGCCAGGCGCCACGATCCTGGAGCTCGGGGAATGGGGGCTCCGTCGGAGCAACTGGGATGACCTCGGCCTCGTCCACTCCTGGCGGGCATTCCTTGGCGACCCAGGCATCTACTTCCGACATCTCTTCGAGGAGCAGTAGCGGCCGCGGGCACTCTCGTCACGTCGCAGTGGATCTGCGTTGTCCGGCGCCTCACGCCGCCGATCCGGCGTACACAGCCAATGTTGAGTGAGACGTTTCGTACCTTCGCGGGGCCTTCCAGACGTACAAAACGTCGCACTCAACATGGTGTAGGGGGCGGGTCGGACTCGAACCGACGACCGAGGGATTATGAGTGCTCCGCGTCTGAGCGCTGTGCTACCACGCTCGTCGAACGCGTCTGCGTCTACGGTTTCGGCCGAATCCCCTGCTGTTCGCGAACCAGTCAGGGTCGGCGCACGCGAACGCGCGTCTCCGAAACGACCGCCAAGCAGCCGACCAAGCTGTCGAGGTCGTAGTCGGCTCGAAAGCGACGGAGTACATCGACAACCGCGGACGGCTGCTGATCGGTCAACCGCAGGGCAACAACACCACCGTGTCTACCTGGTGGATACGCACGCACGCGGCGAACCCTAAGTCGAAAGTAATGAGCATCCGCTGCTCGCGGACGCACGCGTCCCAGACCGCTGCGTCCGACGCACCGACCAGTTGTTCGGACCGAACAGTGTGAACGTCGTGTCCGGCGTCAACAAGAACTGCGACCGCTTCCTGTGTCACGTTCTCGTCGAGCTTGACCTTCACGCGCCGGGTGAGAGCAGGTGAACCTCCTGCTTTGCCAGCCACGCGCCGTACGCCGCCGCAGCGCGCACTCCGTCATCGGAGAGCGACGGGTACTGCCGAACGATCTCCTCGGCGCTCAACCCGGCGGCAAGCGCGTCCAAGATGACGGTGACCAAGACGCGGGTGCCCTTGATGCAGGGTTGCCCGTGGCAGATCGCAGGGTCGACCGTGACCAACTCGAGCAGCTCTGGAGACGTCACGCCTACAGTGTCGCGCGGATGGCCGAACTGGTCCAAGACAAGGTGCTGTCCGGCCGCTCGTGGCCCCGGATCCCGTGATGCTTATGCCGCGTCGGTAGTTATGCCGAGTCTCCTTCATTTCGTGACCGTTCCTGCTGGTCAGGAGCTTGCGGTCGAGGACCGCGGTCGGCATAACTACGCCGCATCGTCCATGATCGATTCGTCCACCGACATCGGCGACGTGGGGCGACGCACGCTCCCGTGGCCGGTCTTCGCCTGCGTGGACCGGGTGACCTGGCCACGGCATCGCTCGGATGGCACGCCGTTCTTATGCCGACCGGGCGCCGGGCACGTGGCCATCTGACCAGCACCGATACCGCCGGCGGAGCGCTCACGCGGCATAACTACGGGCGCGGCATTTTGATGCAAGTGTGTGCCGTATTCGATCTTGCTTTTGTTGATCTTGGTTTCTTGTGTTGCTTCGTTCTTCGTTGTCCGTTGTTGTTGATCTTGTTCTTGGTTCCCTCGTTTCGTTGTTGATCTTGGCCTTGTTGATCTAGATTTCGCGGGCCGCGCGCGGCCCTTGCCCACTCCCCCACCCGGCGGCACGCTGAGCACATGTCGAACGTCAAGGCCAGCGCGCCGGACCTCACCGCGCTGCACCTCGACGTCTACGACACCCGCAACGGGCCCTGGAACCCCGAACACGGCGACATCGAAGTTCCCGACGACTGGGAGTTCCTGCCCTCCGGCGACACCTTCATCACCCGCACCGTCAAAGCGGCCGGCAACTACTGGCTGTGCTGGCAGCCGCGCAGCCGGCACCGCGACCACCGCCGGCTGCTCGGCCTGTGGGCGCCCGCCGAAACAATCCGCAGCGCAGAGGAACGCGCGCAACAGACCGCAGACAAACGCGCCGCGGCGCGGACCGTCAACGCTCGCTCACGCGCGCGGCAGGAAGCGCGCTACCAGGAGGAGCTGCACGATGCCGTGCTGGCGTTCCTCGACTTCGCACCCGCACACACCGCGCTCGCCGAGCAGATCGCCACCGAGACCGCGGCGCGCGCAGCGGTCGTCGGTAGCAGCCGCGTCGGTCGTACCCGGCTGCTCAGCCTCGAGGAACGCGCGCGACTGGCCACACGTGCCCACGTCCGCCACCGCTTCACCGCCTACGAGGACAAGCTCAACGACTTGCCCGTCGAGGCATGGGACGAAGACGCCCTCTACCGCGAGATCAAAGGCGCCGCACACGAAGACGTCGACGACTTCCTCGACCAGCACCGCAGCCGCTAGGGCAATAGCCCTCACAGTTGCCCCGGGGCTTGCCCTCAAGAACATCGCCACTTACGAGTCCGGATTGTCGCTAAGTAACACCGCAAGATGCGGGTGATCGACGTGCGAATTGTTCACATCAGAACCGGCGCTTCGAGGTTTCGTAGTACGATTGGTTGGTGGAGATTCTCGACTCCGCCCTGCGCCACGGAGTCGAGGTGGAGGACATCGAACACGCATTGAGGAACGCGATGGTCGTAGAAGAGATCG
>NZ_DASUHS010000260.1:0-8781 GCF_036273375.1 Mycobacterium sp.
GTAGGTGCCGGACTGAAACAGCGCCATCCTGCCGGCCAGGAATTGGTTGCGGGAGAAGTCGCCGTTGTCGTTGGTGTCGGCGGCGGGCGGCGCGACGTGGTCGCGGTTGATCAGATCGACCAGATACCGAAAGGCGGTCACGGCAGCGGGGTTGTCGAACGCGAAGGTGTCGCCTCGCTGGAACACGCCGCCGGCCGAACCGATGTAGTTCAGGTAGATGCCCTGGGGGTCGTTGGCCGCGTTGTATGCCCACTGTCGCACTCGTGCTGCGTCGAAACGTGATGTGTCGCCGCGGTTTCCGTCGGCGTCGACGGTGAGGCGGCTCAGCAGGGGACGCAATGTGTCGCCGTCGTTGGGGCCCCACCGCAGGGTGTTCAGCTGCGCGGGATCGACGCCCGCGGCGGCGAGAAGATCGGCGTTGTAGTACAGCGCGATTCCGGCGTCGGTCAGCTGCGGCACGCCCCACAGCGTGCCGTTACGGGTGAATTGCTCGACGACCGGCCGCTCCCAATCCGAGGCGGCCTTGGGCCCCAGCACTTCGCCGATGTTCAGGAGCCGGCCGCTGTCGGCATACGCCGCGAGGTAGGCGTTGGACAGCCAGAAGATGTCGTCGGCGCTGCCGCCGGCCACGTCGGTGCGCAGGGTGTTGAAGTAGGTCGAGTACGCCACCACGTTCAGGTGTACGTCGATGTCGGGATGGGCGCGGCTGAAGGCCTCGAACGATTGTCGATAGGCCGCACCGATCTGATCGCCCCAGATGCGCACCGTGACGACGGTCTTGCCGACATGGGGCTGGCCGGAGTAATCCAGCAGCACCGCCATCGCGGCCAGCAGCACCGCCACCAGGGCAACCGATCCCACGACCAGTGTGGAAAAGCGCGGCCGTCTCACTTGAGTCCCGAGACGACGATCGACGCGACGATGTGGCGTTGGAAGACCACGAACAGCGCGATCAGCGGGGCGATCGCGACCGTGGTCGCCGCCATCACCAACGTCCATTGGGAATTGAACCGCGACTGCAGGTCGGCGGTCGCGACGGTGAGCACGCGCCACTTGTGCCCGCTGGTGATCACCAACGGCCACATGAAGTTATTCCACTGCGAGACGACGGTGATCAACGCCAGCGCGGCCAGCACCGGGCGACTGGACGGGATCACCACGTGCACAATCACGTCCAAGGTTTTCGCGCCGTCCAGGCGGGCGGCGTTGATCAAGTCGTTCGGGATGATCCGAAAGTGCTGGCGTAGCAAGAAGATCGCATACGGGGAACCGAACATGAAGGGCAGCACCAACGCCCAGAACGTGTTGCGCAGACCGAGCTGGGCCATCATGAGATACATCGGCACCACGGTGACCGTTCCCGGCACCATCAGCGTCGCGATGTACACCCAGAACAGCGCATCACGCCCGGGGAATTGCAAGCGCGCGAAGGCATATCCGGCCAGCACCGAAAAGGTCAACTGGCCTACCAGAATCACCGCCGTCACCAAGGCGGTCACCGCCGCCGCGCGGCCGAATCCGGCCCCGCCCAGGTTGGTGAAATTCGAGAGCGTAGGTGGCCGCGGCAGCTGCAACGGGGTACCCGTGACGAATTGGTGCGCCGAGGTGAACGACGTCATCAATCCAAGTGCGAACGGCGCCAACGTGATCAAGGCACCCAGCGACAGCCCGGCATAAAGCGCCGCATTGGTGACCCGACTAGGTGAGGTCATAGCTGATCCTTCGCCGGAAATACAGGTGCTGAACCACTGTGATGCCGATCAGGATCACGAACAGCACTACCGCCATCACCGACGCCCGGCCGATGGCCGCCGAACCGAAAGCCTCGGCGTAGATGCGATGGGCCACCAGGTCGGTGCTGTTGGCCGGTCCGCCGCCGGTGAGCGCGTACACCGTGTCGAAAACCTGTGCGGTGCTCACGATCCCGGTCACCAACACAAAGAAGGTCGTCGGTCGCAGCATGGGCATGGTGATGCGCCAGAACCGCTGCCATGCGGTGGCGCCGTCGGTGCGTGCGGCGGCGTGGATGTCCTCGGGAATGGCCAGCAGGCCCGCCAGAAACGATAGCGCGACATAGCCGACGTTGGTCCACACCACCACGGCCGATACGAGCGGCAGCGCAAAGCTGGGATCCGAGAGCCATTCGATGCTGTGTCCTAGCACAGTGCTCACGACGCCGTCCGTGGGAGCCAGGATCCAGCGCCACAGCACCGCGATGGCCAGCGGCGCGCAAATCCACGGCAGCACAAACAGGGTGCGAAACAGATTGGTGCCGCGAAGCTGGCGGGCCAGCATGGTCGCGGCCAGCAGTCCCAACACGGTCTGCGCCGGCACCACGATCGCCACGAAGATGACCGTGACGATCAGCGAGTTGCCGAACCCGGCGTCGGTCAGGACCGAGCGCCAATTGGACAGGCCAACAAAGTGCAGCGGGCCGAGAAGATCCCATCGGCACAGGCTCAGCCAGAGCACGACCAGGATGGGCAGCAGCAGAAAGGCGAGCACGCCGAACAGGCTGGGCGCCAGCAGCGCGTAGCCCAGCGCGGTGGATCGAGGATGAATCCCGCGTACCGCGCTGGCCATGGGGTAATTAAAGCGGGCGCTGGCGGGGTTTGGGGTGACCGGTCGTTACGGTGGGAGCGTGACACCGAACCGGGGGATCGATGCCGACTTCCTGGACCTGCCGCGCAACGACCTTGCCGAAGCCGCGCTGTCGGCGGCCAAAGCGGCCGGGGCGACGCACGCCGACCTGCGTGTTCATCGCATCATCACTGAGATCATCCAGCTGCGCGACGGCCAGTTGGAGACGGCGGTGATCAATCGTGAGGTGGGCCTGGCGGTGCGAGTGATCGTAAACGGCACCTGGGGATTCGCCTCGCACGCGGAGTTGGTGCCGACGGTGGCCGCGGAGACGGCGCGGCGCGCGGTGCACGTCGCGACCACGCTGGCGACGCTGAGCAGCGAGCGCGTCGAGCTGGCGCCCGAACCGGTCTACGCGGACGCGGCCTGGGTGTCGGCTTACCGAATCGACCCGTTCGACATCTCGACGACCGACAAGATCGCCGTGCTGGAGGACTACTCCGGTCGGCTGCTGGGCGCCGGCGGCATCAACCACGTGTCGGCGGTGCTGACCGCCGTCAAGGAGCAGACGTTCTACGCCGACGCCTTCGGATCCTCGATCACCCAGCAGCGGGTGCGGGTGCTGCCCTCGCTGGAAGCGGTGACCGTCGACCCCGCGGCGGGCAGCTTCGATTCGATGCGGACGCTGGTGCCGCCGATGGGGCGGGGCTGGGAGGCCGTGGCCGGCGACGAGGTGTGGAACTGGACCGACGAGCTGGCGCAGCTGCCGTCATTGCTGGCCGAAAAGATCAAGGCGCCCACAGTTATTCCGGGTCGCAAAGACCTGGTGATCGACCCGAGCAACCTGTGGCTGACGATTCATGAATCGATCGGGCACGCAACCGAATACGACCGCGCGATCGGCTACGAGGCTGCCTACGCCGGCACGTCGTTCGCCACGCCGGACAAGCTGGGCATCATGCGGTATGGGTCGCCGGTGATGAACGTGACCGCCGACCGCACCGTCGAATTCGGCCTGGCCACCATCGGTTACGACGACGAAGGGGTGGCCGCGCAAGGCTGGGATCTGGTGCGCGACGGAATCTTCACCGGCTACCAGCTCGACCGGGTGTTCGCCCAGCGGCTGGGGCAGCCACGCTCCAACGGATGCTCGTATGCCGACTCGCCGCATCATGTGCCGATCCAGCGCATGGCCAATGTGTCGCTGCAGCCCGCACCCGACGACATCAGCACCGACGACTTGATCGGCCGGGTCGAGGACGGGATCTACATCGTCGGCGACAGGTCATGGTCAATCGATATGCAGCGGTACAACTTCCAGTTCACCGGCCAACGCTTCTTCCAAATCCGCGACGGCCGACTGGACGGTCAGTTGCGTGACGTCGCCTATCAGGCCACCACGACCGAGTTCTGGAATTCGATGGAGGCCGTGGGGGGCCGGTCGACATGGCGTCTGGGCGGTGCGTTCAACTGCGGTAAGGCTCAGCCCGGGCAGATCGCGGCGGTCAGCCACGGCTGCCCGTCCGCGTTGTTCCGCGGCGTCAACGTGCTCAACACCCGCACCGAGGGTGGCCGATGATCCGAGCTGGCGACGATGCAGAGCGACGCGATGCTGAGGAGCGGCTTCGATGATCCGCGCTGGCGACGATGCGGAGCGACGCGATGCTGAGGAGCGGCGCCGATGATCACTGCGCAGCATGTCGTCAACATCGTGCTCGATGAGGCGGCCAAGCTCGGCCGTGCCGACGAAACCATGGTGCTGGTCACCGACAAGGTCGAGGCCACGTTGCGTTGGGCGGGCAATTCGATGACCACCAACGGGGTTTCGGTGAGCCGCAGCGTCACGGTGATTTCGGTGGTGCGTCGCGGGTCCAGCGCGCGCATCGGCACGGTCGTGTCCGCTGAGGCCGATCCGCGCGTGCTGCCCGGGCTGGTGGCGGCGTCGCAGGAGGCGGCCGGCGCTGCGCCGGAGGCCGGCGATGCCGCGCCGCTGCTCGCCGATACCGGGATGCCGGTCGATTGGGACGCGCCGGTACCCGGCACCGGACCCTTGGTTTTCTCCGATGTCGCCGACTCGCTGAGCCGTGGGTTTCGCGGCGAGGACCGGCTATACGGCTTTGCCCACCATAGTGTTTCGACAACGTTCCTGGCGTCGTCGACCGGATTGCGCCGACGTTTCACCCTGCCCACCGGTGCGGTGGAGATCAACGCCAAACGCGGCGACGCCAGCGCCTGGGCGGGTGTCGGCACACCCGACTTCGTCGATGTGCCAACCGATTCGCTGCTCGAGCAGCTCTCGACGCGGCTGGGCTGGGCGCAGCGCAGCATCGAGTTACCGGCGGGCCGCTACGAGACGATCATGCCGCCGTCGACGGTGGCCGACATGATGATCTACATGGCCTGGTCGATGGCCGGCCGCGGCGCCCAGGAGGGTAGGACCGCGTTCTCAGCGCCAGGCGGCGGAACCCGAGTGGGGGAGCGGCTCACCGACTTGCCGCTGACGCTCTTCTCCGATCCGATGGCGCCCGGCCTCGCCTGCACGCCCTTCGTCGCGGTCAGCAGTTCCTCGGAGACGGTGTCGGTGTTCGACAACGGCGCGGACATCAATCAAGTGGACTGGATCCGCGATGGGGTGATCAACGCTTTGGCCTATCCCCGGGCCACCGCCGCCAAATACGACGCCGACGTAGCGATTGCCGCCGACAACCTGGTGATGACCGGGGGGACGGCCAGCCAGGATGACATGATCGCGACAACGGAGCGCGGCCTGGTGCTGACCACGCTGTGGTACATCCGCGTCGTCGACCCCACCACACTGTTGTTTACCGGGCTGACCCGCGACGGTGTCTACCTCATCGAGGACGGCACGGTAACCGCCGCGGTAAACAACTTCCGGTTCAACGAGAGCCCGTTGGACCTGCTGCGACGGGCCACCGAGGCCGGCGTCAGTGAAAAGACCCTGCCGCGCGAATGGGGCGATTGGGCCACGCGCGCCGCCATGCCGTCGCTGCGGATACCCGATTTCCACATGTCGTCGGTGAGCCAGGCCCAGTAATTCATTGCCGCCGGGCAACGCGCGTTCTAGCGTGTGACGAATGGCGGCTCCGGTTTCTGTTCGAGAAGACCAGCTCACGCGGTTGGTGTCGTTGTGCCCAGGCGACGGTCGCATCGCGGCGCTGGTTCGACGGGTGTGTGCACAGACCATGTCGCTGCCGCCGTTGCCCGTGAGCGTCGAGGTGGGCGAGCCGGAATCGGAGGCCGAGGCAGCCGTCGCCGATTTCGCCGAACAATTCAGTGCCGACGTCTCGGCGATCACCGCCCAGCAACGGTCGCGGTTGTGGAAGCAGTTAGGGGACCGCACCTTTGGTGTCGTCGTGCAGATGTACATCGCCGACTTCATCCCCCGGGTGCGGGCCGGCCTGGAAGCGCTGGGGGTTGGCTCGCAATACCTGGCCTGGGTGGACGGCCCGATGACGTGGGATCACACCACCGACCCGTCGGATCCGGTGTTCAGCGACTTTTTAATCGCGGTGGCGCGAATGCGTGCGCTCGACCCCGTGACCTCCGAATTGGTCCGGTTGCGCGGGGCGGCGCAGCACAATTGCCGGTTGTGCAACTCGCTACGCGAGGGCGGTGCGCTCGATGCCGGTGGTTCGGAGACGCTGTACGAGGAGATCGATCGCTTCGAGTCGTCGGGTTTGCTCGACGACCGCGCTAAAGCAGCGCTGCGCTATGCCGATGCGTTAATTTGGACCCCTGCGCACCTCGTCGCCGACGATGTCGCCGAGGTGCGCTCCAGGTTCTCCGAGGCCGAGGCCGTGGAGCTCACCTTTGACATCATGCGGAATGCCAGTAATAAAGTCGCCGTGTCATTGGGCGCCGACACGCCGCGCGTCGAGAACGGCACTGAGCGGTACTTGCTCGACGCCGACGGCCAGACGGTATTCAGCTGACGTTTGCGGACGCGAGGTCAGGTGGCGCTGAGCCGTGCAGGTCTTAGCTGTCGGCGCCCTGACGTCAAGCAGCACCCGTTTACAGCGCTTCCGGCACCGCTTGGCGACGGGGCCCGCGGCCCAGGCCTGCGGAGCCGAGGGCACGAAATGTTAACCATTCGTACACTGACGCGCAAGCGTGCGTTTCCGCTGTGTGCGGGGGTCATTCGCTACTTTTAGCCCGTTCGCCGACACTGAAACGACACCGAGAACTGACGGTAGCGAAATGGCAGCGTGGCCCGGGCCGGATGGCCATGGATCGTGCGTAATCGGCCCACGGTCCGGATGGCTTTCCGTGTCGGTGGTTTGCGAAATTTCTAGCTTGGGGTTGCGCCGGAAGCGACTGCGTTCCCGCGCAGAGGGAGGTTCGGAAATGACAAGCACCCGTACACGCTCGCGCGTTCGAGTGTCATCAGTCTGGGCTGCCGGCGTCGCGCTTGGCGCCTCGATGCTCGGCGGCGCCGTGCTGTCAGCTCCACTAGCCTCGGCTACCTGCAATTTGAGTCCGGCCGACGACCAGTACATCAACCTGCTCGCGCAAAACAAGATGGTGCACAACGCGGACTACAGCGATTGCCATGAGGCCGCCGAGGGGCGTTGGTTCGCCGATCAGGTGCGGGCCAACCCCAATCCGTTCGGTGAGGGCCAGGAGCTGGTGAACATGATCACCAACACCACCCCGTTGACTCAGGCCCAGGCGGAGTGGGAGGTCGAGTCGGCCATCTTCGTCTACGCGCCAGACATGATTCCCAAGATCAAAGATCAAGCTGCGAAAGCAAACTGGCCGACTGCGTAGCAAACGGCCTAACGCCACTGTGGCGCAACGGGTTTCGTAATCTCCAACATAAGGGGCCGTGAGGGCTTTGCCCTCCGGCCGCTTTCAGTCGTCGGCATCAGCTAACTCAGACTCGCACGGCGACACCGTCGTTCAACGTCCGTCAACAAGCCGCGCGGCGCTGTCGTTTGAGCTCTGTCTCGTTGCCGCAGTGGACCCGGAGTGTTTCTCGCACAGTAATTTTAGCTAGTTGCTGTTCATGCGTTGTTTGTCGGAATCGTCGTTTGCCGCACTTGTCCCCGGTGTATCCGATCTTTGCTGCGAAGAAAAGCTAGCAAATTAACGATAAGGGGGTCCGAAGAAGTGACAATGACACGATCGCGCGTGCAGGTGCTGACGGTGGGGGCCGCCGGTCTTGCGCTGGGGGCCGCGATGTTCGGTGGTGCTGTGGCGTCAGCGCCGCAGGCATCGGCGGCCTGCAATTTGAGTCCCGCCGACGATCAATACATCAAACTGCTGGCGCAGAACAAAATGGTGCATAACGCGGACTACAGCGATTGCCATGAGGCCGCCGAGGGCCGCTGGTTCGCCGATCAGGTGCGGGCCAACCCCAATCCGTTCGGCGAGGGCCAGGAGCTGATCAACATGATCACCCGCACCACCCCGTTGAGCCAGGCCCAGGCTGAATGGGAGGTCGAGTCGGCGATTTTCGTCTACGCGCCTGACCTGATTCCCAAGATCAAGTCTCAAGCGGGGCAGCCGGGGCCGGCCGCCGCCTGACGTCGAGACATAGACGCGTAGTGCCGGTGGGCGCTCCCGATGTGGGGCGCCCACCGCGCGCATCTGGCCTGATCCGATCGGCTGCGCCGCCCGACGGACACTGACTTCAGCCTTCCGCTACGGTTTCCTACGGAACTACTCCGTCGGGGCGGTAGCTCAGTTGGTTAGAGCCGCGGACTCATAATCCGTTGGTCGCGGGTTCGAGCCCCGCCCGCCCCACTTCAGAGGTGTATGACGTCGGCTGATGCTTGACATTTCTATGTCGGTTGATGGCTGACAGTGTTTCGGCTGATGCTTTACACCTACTTCGGCTGATCCTTGACACTCCCTAGATGAGGGAGTTGAGCGTGGCCGAGCAGCGGTATCAGGCGGTGTTGGCGGTGATCAGCGACGGGTTGTCGATATGCCAGGTCGCTTCGAAAGTAGGAGTGTCGCGGCAGACGCTGCATTCCTGGTTGGTCCGCTATGAGGCCGAAGGCCTCGACGGGCTTAGGGATCCGGAGTCACGCTATGCGGGGAGAAGGTATGCAGGGTTTCGGCTACATCAGACGGCGATGTACCTCGAAAGCCAAACACAGTTCGGCGACATCCTTCGGCCGCGAAAGGGACCGGCCGGTGTGCTTCTCGATCCGGCGCAAGCGATGGCGCACAGTG
>NZ_DASUHS010000261.1:0-4407 GCF_036273375.1 Mycobacterium sp.
GCTCCATCTCGGCAGCGCAGCGCCTCGGCGGCCCGCCGCCCGCACCACGGCGGCCCGCCACGGATCGTCGCTGGCCAGCCGGTCGAGTGCGACGGGGAGGCGGCCCAGTGCGCCGAGCAGCTCCAGCACCCCCTTGCGGGCCATCCAGTTGCCGACGCTGACGGCCGCGGCCCGGCGGCCGTGGCGCAGGTCGGGTACTGGGCCGGTAGGCATGGCCGCCACGTCGCTCCCGGGCGCGATGACCCGAATGCAGTCGGCGGGCAGCCGGTGAGGCGGGGCGACGAGGTCCTCGCGCAGCGACTCGCTGGCCGCGATCAGCAGCCCGCAGCAGCGGTACACCTCGGCGGCCACTCGGCGCACCCGGTCGCACCCGTCACGCCGGGCGACGAACTGGTTCTGATGTGGGTGGAACGCGAACACCGGCTGGCCGTCGGCCTCCCCGACACAGGCATAGCCGTATCGGAACGGGTAGGTGAACGTCCCGTCGAGCGACTCGATGCGATCGTCGAGCGGCACCCCCGGATCGATCTCGCCGCGGTACGCGAGCAGTTCCCTCCCGCCGCTGTTTCCCGAGAAGTGCGTGGTGACAACAACCTCATCCGGCCCCGGCTCGGGCAGCGCGACGGCGGCTCGGACCTGACGCGGGCCCGCGAACTCGACAGCGGCGGCGGACGAAGGCATCATCTCCTGATTATGGCCGCTGGTGAGCAGGCGAAACGGCACGTCGCGCGAGTGCTGCATGCTCACTGAGGTGGCGCGTGTCCCCATGCCCACGCCGTGGGGTGTATTCGACGTGCGGGCCTTCGAGAGCCCGACCGACCACGTCTACCTGGCCATGGTGCGCGGCAACGTGGAGCACAAGGACGGTGTTCTCGTCCGCCTCCACTCCGAGTGCCTCACCGGTGACGCGCTCGGCTCGCTGCGGTGCGACTGCGGCGTGCAGCTGCGGCTGGCCATGCGCCGGATCGCGGCCGAGGACTGCGGCGTGCTCGTGTACGCCACCGGCCACGAGGGCCGGGGCGTCGGCTTGATCAACAAGCTGCGGACGTACGTCGAGCAGGACAAGGGCCATGACACGCTCGACGCGAACCTCCGCCTCGGCCTGCCGGTCGACGGGCGCACCTACGACAACGCGGCCGCCGTGTTGTCGGCGCTCGACCTGCGGTCCGTGCGGCTGCTGACGAACAACCCGAGGAAGGTCGATGGCATGCGGCGGGCGGGAATCGACGTGGTGGCGGTTGAGCCGCTGCCGACCGCGCCGCACGCCCGCAACCTCGGCTACCTCCGCACCAAAGAGCGCAGGATGGACCATGTGGGGCCGACCGGGTTGGCGGTGACGCCCTGGGAATCCGGTCCCCTGCCGGCCGTCGACGCGAGCGCTCTGCTCGGTGAGGTACGGGCCGCTGAGGACCGGCCCTACGTCGTGCTCAAGTTCGCTCAAACGCTCGACGGACGCATCGCCACGTCCACGGGCGATGCCAAATGGATCAGCGGCGAGGCCGAGCGCCGCATCTCGCACGCGCTGCGGGCCGCGTGCGATGCCGTACTCGTCGGCGTGGGCACCGTGATGACGGACGACCCACTCCTGACCGTCCGCCTCGTCGCTGGAGCGTCGCCCCAGCGGGTCGTGCTCGACTCGACGCTTCGGCTGCCGCCCACGGCGCAGATCCTCGGCCCGGACGCGCCCACCACGGTGATCACGACACCGCTCGCGTCGGCCGGCCACAGAACCGCCCTGCACGAGCGCGGGGTGCGCGTCCACGTCGTCCCGTCCAGCCCCCGCGGCGTCGACCTTCCTGCCGCCCTGGCCCGACTGCGGGCGGCTGGCACGCTGACGCTCCTCGTCGAGGGCGGCGCCCGGGTGATCACGTCGATGCTCGGTGCGGGCCTCGTCGATCGCCTGGTGGTCGGGATCGCACCGACGATAATCGGAGCCGGCACCGAGGCAGTGGGCACACTCGGGATCACCACCGTGGCCGACGGGATCCGGCTCGTCGACCGGTCGGTATACGTGCTCGACGACGACATGGGTGCTGGCGTGGGACGTTGCGCGTTGCCGTTGAGTGTGATTTGGTGACACGCCTGGGTCGGATTCCGGCGAAGTGCCAGGTAGGAGCGTGTCTGTTGTGAGATTCTGCGGGGGTGTCCGCTGACCGGGCGGCTGCTCCTTCGGGGGTGGTGACGTTTTTGTTCACCGACATTGAGGGTTCGACCCGTCGGTGGGAGGCCGATGCCAGGTCGCCAAGGCCACCTACCGCGACATCCTGGAACGGCGGGCTCGGGAGAACGCCGTCGACTTCGTCGAGGGTGTGGCCACCGCGCTCACGCCCATTGCGTTCTTCGAGACGTTCATGGTGAAAAGTTATGAGACCCTTGTCGACTCGGACACCAGGGTCGATGTGAACACCGGCATCGTCGCGGCGAGTCGGCTCCAGGCCGTGATCGGGTCCAGGGACTACAGCATCGATATCGCCGAGATGGTGGCACGGATTCCACGGCGCCGGGCCCGATGTGCATGAGCAGCGCGCCTGGCGTGTGTTCGCTGACCGCACCGGCATCGGCTGGACTGTCAGCGGTCACGGTTTCCAGCAATGGGCAGTTCGGATTTCGAAGATGAACGTCATTCTGTTCGTGTTCGCCGGCCGCAAGCAGAACATGGAACTCCAGCTCCCGCTAGTCAGGCGCATCATTACTGAGCATCCCAATGTCCAATATCACGTGTGGAATCTGTCGCGTAATGACGACGACAATCATTACCTCCGAGCCATCGAGGGTGAACGCATCACCGTCTTGAATGACTATTTTGGCATCGCCCCGTGGTTGGGGATGAATGCCGTATATCGTCACTACGCTCACAACCCCAAGTACCGGGATCACCTATTCGTGAAGGTGGATGATGATGTCGTATTCATTGAAACGGGCCGGTTCGGGGAGTTCGTTGACGCCGTGAACGGCAATCGCGCGTCAGTGGTGACCGCGAAAGTCGTCAACAACGGGGCATGCACGCCCACCGAGCCGGGGTTGTGGAGCGGCTTCGAAGCCCTTTCCTTGCCGTTGTTGGATGTTCACCTTAGCGGTGAGTACGCCGTGATGAGCCACACCTACATGTTCAAGCACTGGCGCGAAATGGTCGGCCAACCAGTTAAACTCATCAAGACCCGCGACTGGTTGTCAATCAACACGATTGGCTATGACTGGCGTATGGTCCGCAAAATCGCGCGCCGCGTCGGGACACCATCGCCGGGGGATATCGCGGGCCGCAGCTTCACCCCCAGAATCAAGATCGGCGATGAGGGCATGGTGAACATGCTGCCGCGCTTGATTTTTCAAGGGTTTCTGACCGCTCATCTTTCATTTGGCCCACAGCACGCCCATCTGACCGATGCCCAGTTGTCACTGTGGCGGAAGCGTTACGCCGCAATCGGACAGCAGTATCTCGACGCATGAACGTCGCCATCGTCATCCCTTTCAGAGACCGCGGTAATGACCCACTGCGCCCGGCCAATCTGAGGTGCGTCATCGAGCATTGGGACGGCTGCGATGTGCCTGTCTGGCTCAGCGACGACGGGCGGGTGGGAGACGCACAGTTCAACAGGTCGCAGGCCTACAACCGCGGCGCCTGGTTCGTAGATGCGGATGTGGTCGTGTTCGCAGAGGCCGACATGCTGGTGCCCTACAGCCAGATACGGCAGGCCGTCGCGATGGCGGCAGCGGCCCCGGGTCTGGTGGTGCCGTTCATCCAGTACCGCTACCTCACACCCGAAGACTCCGGCCTGGTCCGCGCGCACGACATCGAGCCCGGCGACTGCATCCCGGAATCCACCATGGACAACGGTGAGAGCATCGGCGCCATCAACGTCGTCAGTCGCGAGACGCTGGACGCGATCGGCCAGTGGGATGAGGTCTTCGAGGGGGCCTGGTACGACGACGTGGCGATGAAGATCGCCTTCGAGGTGTGCGCAGGCCCCACCCGGTGGGTCGATGGCCCGGCCTGGCACCTTTGGCATAAACCAGGTTTGGGTGGGTCGCATCTAACCGCGGAAGACAAGGCTGCTACTGCCCGGAATAAAGAGCGATTAGAGCTATATCGACAGGCCACCACCCCCGAGCGTATCCGCGAGCTGACTGCGGGTCGGCACTAGCTTCGCTGGGGTGTCGATGAAGGTGGCGAAGTTTGGTCATGTCCAGCGCCAGCCCGGTCGGGTCCAGCCCGAAGTCGGTGACCATGCGGCGGGAAAGCCGGGTCTCGATCCCGCGCAGCTGCCCCTCGCCGAGACGGTCCATCGCGTCCCAGAACCGACGGTGATCCACCGCGGCCCGGTTCAGCCGCACCCACCGCGGGGTTGCGGTCAGGACATGCGGTGAAGCTACTGCTATCCAGGAGGACTGCGGCGGTCATCGCGGACC
>NZ_DASUHS010000262.1:0-12588 GCF_036273375.1 Mycobacterium sp.
CGCCCAAGACGGCCAAGACATTTCCGGTGATCGACGGTGTCCGGTACGCCATCCCCGGTGACCGCGCGCGCTATGGCACCGACGGCTCCATCGAATTGCTGGGCCGGGATTCGGTGACCATCAACTCCGGCGGCGAGAAGATCTTCGTCGAGGAGGTCGAAACGGCGATCGCGTCGCATCCCGCGGTGGCCGACGTGGTGGTCGCCGGTCGGCCGAGCGAGCGGTGGGGCCAGGAGGTCGTTGCCGTCGTGGCGCTCGCTGCGGGCGCCAGCGCCGAGGTCGACGAACTGGTGGCGCACGCCGCACAGTCGCTGGCGCGCTACAAACTCCCCAAAGCGATCGTGTTCCGTCCGGTCATCGAGCGCAGCCCGTCCGGTAAGGCCGACTACCGGTGGGCACGCGAGCAGGCGGTGAATGGCTGACCGGCGATCGGGGCAGCCCGCTGTGAGGAGGCGTAGACCAAAGCCTTTCTGCCACAACTCATCGAGGCGGGATCCTCCCGGCGCCCCTCCCGACTGGTGAATCTGTCCAGCGCCTTCGGCCTGATCGCGATTCCCTACCAAGGCGCTTACAGCACTTCGAAGTTCGCGGTGCGTGGCTTCACCGAGGCACTGCTCCAGGAGATGATCAGCGAACGCCATCCCGTGACCGTGCACTGCGTGCATCCAGGTGTCGTGCGTACCAACTTCGGGGCCAACATGCGCACCGGCATGCCCATATTGCCTACTGTAATAATTACAGTACGATCTTACGAAGTAGGTGTTCGATCGTGCTGAGATCAAGATGCTGGAGATCAAGTGACGACCAACGTTCACACCGCCGCCGGCGCCGGCGACGAGACCGTCAGCCTGCGTGACCCCTACCCGTTCTTTGCCCGCAAGCGGCGGGAGGCCGGCGTATTCGCCGGCACGGTGATGGACTACTCCAAGACGCCGGAGTCCCTGCTGCCCAAGCAGGAGTACTCCGCGATGTCGTTCGACGCGGTCAACACGGTATTTCGGGATGGCCGGGTGTTCAGTTCCAAGCCGTACGACAAGACCATCGGTCTGTTCATGGGGCCGACGATTCTGGCGATGGAGGGGAAGAAGCACCGCGAACACCGCAACCTGGTATCCGCGGCGTTCAAGTCCAAGGCACTGGCTCGCTGGGAGCCCACCATCGTGCGGCCGATCTGCAATGCCCTGATCGACGAGTTCATCGAGACCGGCCGCGCCGACCTGATCCGGAACTTCACCTTCGAATTCCCCACCCGCGTCATCGCCAAGCTACTGGGACTGCCAGCCGACGACCTGCCGATGTTCCGCAAGCGCGCCGTGCAATTGATCAGCTACCACGTCAACTACGAAAGCGCCTTCGAGGCCTCGACCGCGCTCAAGGAGTATTTCGTCGAGCAGATCGAACAGCGCAAATCCAAGCCCACCGAGGACATCATCGGTGACCTGGTCACCGCGGAGATCGACGGCGAAAAGCTCACCGACGAAGCCATTTACTCGTTCCTTCGTCTGCTGCTACCCGCCGGCTTGGAGACCACCTACCGCTCGTCGGGAAACCTGTTGTATTTGCTGCTGACGCATCCGGAGCAATTCGCCGCGCTGCAAGCCGACCGCGAGCTGCTGGCACCGGCCATCGAGGAGGGACTGCGCTACGAGACACCGCTGACCGTCGTGCAACGCTTCACGACCGAAGACACCGCGGTGGAAGGCGTGAAGATTCCGGCTCGTTCGGTGATCGGTGTGTGCATCGGTTCGGCGAACCGCGACGAGCACCGCTGGGAACGCTCAGAAGAGTTCGACATCTTCCGCAAGCACATGCCCCACATCTCGTTCGCCGCCGGTGAGCACACTTGCCTGGGTTTGCATCTGGCGCGGCTGGAAACGCGGGTCGCGATGGAATGCCTGCTCGACCGGCTGACCAATGTCACCTTGCTGACCGACGATGACCCGCACATCTACGGCCAGCCGTTCCGGTCACCGAATGCGCTTCCGGTGACGTTCGACGCGAAGTAGTGTCTTGAAATGACCAAAGTCATGGCGGGCTTTCGGGTCCTGGAGCTTGCGCAGTTCACCTTCGTTCCGGCGGCGGGAGCCATCCTGGCCGACTGGGGAGCGGACGTCATCAAAGTCGAACACCCGGCGCGGGGCGATACCCAGCGTGGCTTCCTGAATATGGGTGGCATTCAAATCGATCCGGAACGGCACCCGCTGATGGAACATCCCAACCGCGGCAAACGCAGCATCGGGATCGACGTTTCCACGCCGGGCGGTCAGGAAGTGATCTACGAGCTGGCCAAGACCGCGGACGTATTCCTCACCAACTACAAGCCCGCGCAACGCCAGAAGCACAACTTCGACGTCGAGCACATTCGCGCGGTGAACCAGAACATCGTATACGCCCGCGGCTCGGCCTACGGTGACAAAGGAGCCGAACGTGACACCGGTGGCTATGACGGCACGGCGTTCTGGACGCGCAGCGGCATCGGGTACGCCCTGACGCCCGAGGATCTGGGCGGCGCACTGGGACAAGGCATTCCCGCGTTCGGTGATTCGATCGGCGGCATGTTCATCGCCGGCGGCATCTCGGCCGCGCTGCTGCATCGCGAGCGCACCGGCGAAGCCGTCGAGCTGGACGTGTCGCTGCTCAGCACGGCCTGGTGGGCGGCGGGCGCCAGCGTGACGCAGGGCATGGAGACCGGCGAGGTCATGCGCACGCCCATGCCGGGTTCCGGTGCGCCCTCGGTGAATCCGTTCATGGGCAACTACGAAACCTCCGACGGCGGCACGATCAACCTCTGCATCATCAGCCCGACCGGACTGATCCGCGACACGTTCGAACACCTGGGCATTCCCGAGGCGGCCGACGACCCGCGCTTCGCCGACGTGCTCCCGTTGATCCAAAACGCCAACGCCGCCTCCGAGCTGATCGCAACGGCCTTCGCCGGCAAGCCCTTTGACTATTGGCGGCAGCACCTTAAGACGATGAAGGGCCAATGGGCGCCGTTCCAGAGCCTCATCGACCTCGTCGACGACGAGCAGGCGATCGCCAATGACATGATCGCCGAAGTCGAGCTCGCCAGCGGCGGCAAGCCGTTCCGCGTGGTCCGCGGTCCCGTTCAGTTCAACCACGAGCCGTTGACGACGACGCGGGCGCCCCAGGCCGGCGAGCACACCGAGCTGGTCCTGATGGAGCTCGGCATGGACTGGGACCGGATCGAGGAACTCAAGAATGCAGGAGCCATTGCGTGAATGATGTCGCCATCATCGGCGTGGGTTTACACCCGTTCGGGCGCTTCGAGGGCAAGTCGGCGATGCAGATGGGCGTCGACGCCATCCTGGCCGCGGTCGCCGATGCCGGTATCGCCTGGCAGGACGTCCAATTCGCCACCGGCGGTAGCTGGACGGTCGCCAACCCCGACGCGATCGTCGGCATGGTCGGCCTGACCGGCATCCCGTTCACCAACGTGTTCAACGCATGCGCGACCGCCGCCAGTGCCGCCAAGGCGTGCGCCGACGGCATCCGGTTGGGAGACTATGACATCGGGATCGCCGTCGGCCTGGATAAGCACCCGCGCGGCGCGTTCACCGAGGACCCCGCGCTGGTCGGAATGCCGCGCTGGTATGCAGAGAACGGGCAGTACCTGACCACCCAGTTCTTCGGCATGAAAGCGAACCGCTACCTGCACGATCACGGCATCTCCCAGCAGACCCTGGCCAAGGTCGCCGCCAAGAACTTCCGCAACGGGGCCATAAATCCCAACGCCTTTCGCCGGAAGCCGATCCCCGAAGAAGACATTCTGAACTCGGCGATGCTCAATTACCCGCTGACCCAATACATGTTCTGCGCACCCGACGAGGGCGCCGCCGCGGTGGTCATGTGCCGAGCGGACATCGCGCACCGCCATACCACCAAGCCCGTCTACCTGCGGGCGGTGGAGGTCCGCACCCGCCGCTACGGGGCCTACGAGGTCAACACCACCTGCGCGCCCGTCGACGAAGACGTGGCGCCAACGGTTTACGCCGCCCGTAGCGCATTCGAGAAGGCCGGGATCGCTCCCGACGATGTCGACGTTATCCAGTTGCAGGACACTGACGCCGGCGCCGAGATCATCCACATGGCCGAGTGCGGGTTCTGCGAGCACGGCGATCAGGAGAAGCTCCTGGCCGACGGCGCCACCGAGATCAACGGCGCGATGCCGGTCAACACCGACGGTGGGCTGATCGCCAACGGGGAGCCCATCGGTGCCTCCGGTCTGCGGCAGATCCATGAAATCGTGCGCCAACTCCGTGGTGAGGCGGGCGAGCGCCAGGTGCCCGGCAACCCGAAGGTGGGATTCACCCAGTTGTACGGCGCGCCCGGCACCGCCGCGGCAACCATCCTCACGACCTGACGCACTCCCCTAGCGCCGAGCGTGAATTGGCGGCGGCGACACGCCGAAGGCGGCCGCCGTCAGTTCACGCTCGGCGCGAGCTAGGAGGCTTTCCGCGCGACCGGCGCGTACGCCGGCTTGCCCAGGCCCAGCATGTATTGCGCGATCATGTTGCGGAACACCTCGAGGGTGCCGCCGTAAATCCCGACCAGCGGCGCGAATCGGTAGACGTACTCCGCGGCACCATTGTCGGCCGCGCCGTCGGTGCCGAGGGGCAGCGTCGACGCGGTGCCCAGGATGTCCATCAGGTCCGGAGAGATGTCACGCATCGTCTGTGCCAGGGCAACGCGCCCGAAGATGCTGGGCGCGCTCAATGACGCTTCCATCCGCGCCGCGCTGCGCCCCAAGCGATATGCCACCGCCGAATCATCAACGAGTCTGCGCCCGTTCGGATCCCGCTCGCCGACTTTGGCGGCGGCCTTGTCCAGGGCGTCGGCCATGAAACCTGCCTGATGCATCATGATCGACACGTCCTGCAGCCCGTCCGGCGCGGCCGCCACCGCCCCGTGCTCGGTGTTGAGGGGTTCACGCAACACCGTCCAGCCCGCGTTCACGTCGCCCAGGCGGTACTTGTCGTCGACGCGCACGTCGCTGTAGTAGACGATGTTGGTGCGGTCGCCGTCGACGGTGCGAATGCCCTGAATTTCGATGCCTGCAGAGTTCAGCGGAACCAGGAACATGGTCAGGCTCTTGTGCTTCTGAGCGTCCGGATCGGTATTGGTGATGAGGAAAACGTACTGGCAGTTGTGCGCGCCGGTGGTGAACATCTTGGAGCCGTTGATAATCCAGCCGTTTCCGTCACGCACCGCGCGGGTCTTGCAGGTGGCGATGTCGGACCCGCCCTCGGGTTCGGTGTAGCCCAGGCACAGCCGGACGTGCCCGCTAAAGACGCCTGGTAGCACTTTGCCCTGCAACTCGGCAGAGCCGAACCTCGCGACCGAACGGGCCACCATGGCGGTGGTACCCCAGGTCACCCACGGCACGTGCGCGCGCCGCTTTTCCAGCTCCCAGATGCGGCGACGCAGCCGGCTGAAGCCACCGTCGGCCTCCGGCTTCCATTCACGTTCGAGGTAGCCGGCGGCACCCAAGGCCAGGTGCACTCCTTCGTCGAAGTTGTCGCCCGTTTCCCGGTCCCGGCGCTTGACCTCTTCTGTCACATGCGTACGCAGGAAGTCGCGCGCTTCTTCGAGAAAGCGC
Source organism: Mycobacterium sp. (assembly GCF_036273375.1). Lineage (GTDB taxonomy): Bacteria > Actinomycetota > Actinomycetes > Mycobacteriales > Mycobacteriaceae > Mycobacterium. Next base: position 5,621 of record NZ_DASUHS010000262.1, read on the forward strand.
TGATCGTCCTCGGACAGCGTGACTCGTGAGAAATCCACTTAGGCGCCCTTTTCACTTTCGCGGGCGGCGACCAGCTCGCCGATGTATTTGGCGCTGGCGCCGGGATCCCCACCGGCCAGTGCCCAGCCACGGGCACGCACCAGATACGCCGTGGCGGCGGCCTCCGCCGAAACGCCAAGTCCACCTTGGATATGCACCGCCATGGTCGCGGCCTTTGCCGCCTCCTCCGCCATGAACACGAACGCCGAGGGCGCCAACTCCGGTCGCTCGTGCGGCTCGTTGTCCAGGAACCAGGCCGCGCGCCTCGCCAGATTGCGGCCGCCCTGCACGGTGATCGCGATGTTGGCCAGCGGATGAGAGATGCCCTGCAGCGTCGAGATCGGGACCCCCAGCGTGTAGCGGGTCTTGGCGAACTCGGCCGCGATGGTCATGGTCTCCTCCACCAGACCCACCAACGCCGCCGCGCTCAGCACCCGCCATTCGTCCAGCGCCCGTTGATATTCCGTTAAGCCATCGGATCCGCTGGCCAGCACGGTGCGGGCGTCAGCGGCCGCCGGATCCACCCAGGCCATCGGCAACCGGCCGATGTTGTCCACCTTGGTCGGACGGGTGCCGAACGTCAGCGCGACGACGTTGTCACCATCGCGCACGATGATCTGGTCGGCGATCGATCCCGTGGGCAGGAGCCGAGCGCCAGACGCGCTGTCCTGCTGCGGATCGAATGCGGCGAGTCGCTTGCCGTGGACGACATCGGGTTCGACCGCGCCGAGGCGCGCGAGCAGCCGTGCGGTGCAGACCTGGTCGATCCACGGTACCGGCGCGAGCGACCGGCCGATCTCCTCGGCCACCAAGGTCAGATCGACGATCGTCGCGCCGTCTCCGCCGGCGGATTCCGGGAGGGCCATGGTTGTTGCGCCCATGGCGCACAACCGCTCCCACAGGTTTTTGTCGAAACCGGTTTCCTCGGCGGCGCGCACGGTTTCGATCGAGCAATGTGTTTTGAAGAAATCGCGGTAGGCGGCCTGCAACGCCTCGTGATCCGACGTCAGGCTGTAGTCGAGCCTACGTAGTTCATAGCGGTCCATCCTCAGCCTTCCTTCTGGCCACCGAAGAAGAATTCTTGGGCATTGTTGTAGAGGTAGTTGTCGAGCACGTCGGCGGGCAGGTTCAGCGCGGCCGCTTCGGGAACGACGCGGTGCATTTTCAGCACCGGCCAGTCGGAGGCGAAGATAACCTTGTTCGGGCCGCGAGTCCGCATGTAGTGCAACAGGCTGTCCGGCAACCGCTTTGGCGCCCAGGCCGACGTCATCAACCGCAGGTTGGCGTATTTGATCAACAGCCTGATCGCGATGTCCCACCACGGGTCGGCGCCGTGAATCATGCACAGCTTCAGTTCGGGGAATCGCACGCAGACCCGGTCCAGGTGGATCGGATTCTGCACCTCCCCGGGGATGGGGGGCCCGGGAATGCCGGTATTGATACACAGCGGCAGCTCGAGCTCGGCGCACTTGGTGTACAGCGGGTAATAGACGGCGTCGCTGGGCGGGTACTGACCGTCACCCCAAAAGCTCGGTCCCACAGCGGCATAGGCAACGGGCAGGTCATCGACGATGGAGGAAAGTTCCCGCAGGGACGGCATCGGGCGCAACAGGTTGACGCCGCCCATTGCCAGGGCAAAGCGGTCGGGCTTCTCCTCGACGAATTTGCGCGCGGTCACCGAGGGCTTGGCCAGGTTGTCCATCAGGATCGCCTTGCGCACACCCCGGGCGTCCATCTCCTCGAGCAGCTTCGACAACTCGACCGGCTCGAACATGGACTCCGGCCCCTTGAAGTAGTCGTCACGCACCTTGAGCATCCAGGTGGGCTGCAGCTCCGTCTCGCCGAAGTGCACGTTGACCAGGCAATCGATGGCCTTCATGTCGACATCGGCGCCTTTGCTGTTGCGTGACGTTTCGCCCAACGGTAATCGGCCTTGCCGTTGCCCAAGCGCTGGACCTGATCGACGACGAGGAACTCCTTGGGCGCCTTGAACCGCGCCAGTCGCGACGTGCAGAGCGTGTGCAGCTCCCCCGCGGCCGCATCGGCTCCATCGCGGAGTTCGACGAGGGCGACGAGTTCTTCGCCCCAGCGCTCGCTGGAGCGACCGACCACCAGGGCGTCGGCGATCGCCGGGTGGGCGCGCAGCACCTCTTCGACTTCCTCGACGAAGACTTTCTCGCCGCCGGTATTGACCACCAGCGAGTCACGGCCGAAGAGCCGCAACGTTCCGTCGGGTTCCAGTCCGGCACGGTCACCGGATATCACCACCCGCTTGCCATCAATCTCGGGAAACGTTCTGCGGGTGGCGTCGGGATCGTTGAAATATCCCAACGGTATTCGCCCTTGCCTGGCGGCCCAGCCCACCTCGTACTCGCCGGGAGAAAGAAAATGACTGTAGTCCTCGGAAAGAACCAATCCGCCCTCGCGCAGCGTGAAGGTGTCGGCTTGCGTGCCGAGCCGGCTGTGGCCGAATCCCATGTTTCCGGTCTCCGATGAGCCATAACCGTTGATGAGCGTGATATGGGGTAGCAGTTCCAGCAGGGCTTGCTGATACTTCGGATTCGTCGCGGCACCGCCGGTGCCGATCGCGTACAGCGACGACAAGTCGTAGGAACCACCCTGCAACTGCGCCACCAGCGGTGCGGCATAGGCGTCGCCGACCATGGTCATCATGCCGACCTTCTCGCGCTCGGCCGTCTCCCAGACCACGTGCGGGTCAAGTCTTTTCGAGGTGTCATAGAGCACCACGGGTGTACCCGCCATGATCGCCGCGAATGCTGTCCACATGCCGGCCGCGTGCATCAGCGGCGAGACGGCGAACCACGGTGCACCGGCGTCACCACGCACCTTGTCGTGGATCTCCTGGGCGCAGGCATGGTCTGCCCCCACCATCGACGACACGTAGATGTCGGACTGTCGCCACAGCACACCCTTGGGCCGGCCGGTCGTGCCGCCGGTGCAGATCATCAGCAGATCGTCCGGGGACGCCACCACGCTCTGGTCGGTATCCCCCCGCGCCAGTGCGTCATCCAACGACACCGCGCCGGGCAATTCCGGGACGTTGCTTGCATCGTCGACCGACAGCAGCAGGTCAACGCCGGCATCTGTCAGCACGTCGGCGAATTTCGCGCCCAGCCCGCGGTGGTAGATGACCGCTCGGGGTTTCACGTAGTCGAGCAGCTCGCCGACCTCGTGTGGCGTGTAGTAGTAGTTGATGTTCACCGGGACGGTCCGGGCCTTGAGGCAGCCGATGACCATGTCCGGGTACAGATCGTTGTGCATGACCAGCGCGACGCGGTCCTGCCCGCATTCCCAGTTCTGCAGGCTTGCGCGTTCCCGATGCGCTCCTAATCCGTTGCCTGCGAGAAAGTTTGCCAGTCGGCGCGTGCGCTCCGCCGACTGGCGAAAGGTGCTGCGGCGGCCGCCGCAGACCGTCATCGTCCGGTCGGGGATAACGTCGGCGATTTCGTCAAGAACCGCCCCTATGGTCCATTCGCTCACGGTTGTAGTCGGCCTCGATCCGATCAGGCAGCCGAGCCGACTTGGACGCCAAGAAGGCCTAGCGCGTTGTCCCGCATGATTTTTCGAACGTCGGACTCACTGAAGGACTTCAGCTCCTCGGCGAACGACACCGGCGATTCGAGGCCTTCTCCGTGCGGCCAGTCGGAACCGAACAGAATCTTGTCGACGCCGATGGCCTCGGCAAGCTCCGGCAGATCGTCCTCGTAGTAGGGGGCGATCCACACGTTGTTGCGCAACTGCTCCACCGGGTCTTCCGGGAACCACTGGGGCTGGGTGTTCGCCGCCTTCTTCAGTCGCTTGATCAGCCTGTGCACAAAGTACGAGCCGTTCTCGATGCTGACCGCCTTGAGTTTCGGATGACGGGTGAACACGCCGTGCACGATCATCGAGGCCATCGTGTCGTGGATGGCGCGGTCGTCGAGGAGCACCTGATCCAGTGGATCTTTCGCGCCGAAGCCCTCGAACGTCGCCTTGCCGCCCCACGCCGCCGCGATGTGCAGATAACCGCTGTCGGACAGGTGGAATCCCACCGGCACCCCCGCCTCGGCCAGCCGGGCCCACACCGGGTCGTGGCTGGGATCGCCCAGCGACCGCGGCTTGACCAGGCCGGGCACCGGCGCGGGCCGCACCAGCACCAGCTTGGCGCCGCGCGCCAACACGAACTCGAGCTCTTCGACGGCCTTGGCGGGGTCGGCCAGCGAAATGATCGGCGCGGCAATGATTCGCCGATCGGGCCGGTCGAAGCCCCAGTCCTCGTCGAGCCACAGATTGAACGCATGCACCGACGCCATGGTCGCATCGATGTCGTGTTTGAGCGCCTCCTCGACCCCGCATCCGAAGGTCGGCAGCATGAACACCGTCTCGATGTCCTGGGTGTCCATCACCGTGATCCGGGCATCGCGGTTCTGGTACTCGGGATGGTCCGCCAGCCGTTCGACCTTCATCAGCGAGGCCGGGTCGACGCCCTCTGGGATCTCGCCGCGGAATAACAGGTCGAGGCAACCCGGCACGATGATCGGGTCGAAGGTGGGATTGGGGATGAAGTGGTTGACCCGGTCCCCGATGACGGCCCAAGTCCGCTTGCCCTCGTTGACCATCTGGACGCCGCGCCGTTTGAACTTCTTGTCCAGGTGGCGGGTGAACGAGTCCAGCGGCTCGTAGTAGTGGTTGTCAACGTCGATCGCCTGGTAACTCGGGTCAGCCATGATCATCCTTTCCGCCATTACCGGCGAACACTAAGCGTCGGTCGAATCGAGCGATGGGAATTGCGGGGGCCGCTTCTCGAGAAAACTCGTGATGCCCTCGATGACGTCGGGTCGCGGCATCGCCTCGTGCAACAACACCTCGGCGAGCGAATTGGCCTGGACGATGTCGCGAGTCGCGTCACCGTAAACCTGGCTCTTGATCACCGCCATCGACGCCGGAGAGCAATTCGCGGCGATGTCCTCGGCGTAGTCCAGGGCACGCTTCATCAGACTTTCCGGAGCGACAACTTCTTTCACGAGACCCAGCTCGGCGGCCTCCTCGGCGAGGAAGGTCCGACCGCTGAGCAACAGGTCCAGAGCGACGCCCCAGTTGGTCAGCCGCGGAAGTATCCAAGAAATCCCGAACTCCGCGATCAGACCGCGGCGCGCGAACACGGCGCCGAACTTCGCGCCCGCGGCCGCGAACCGGACATCGCACATCAGCGCCTGGGTTAATCCGATGCCGACACAAGCACCGTTGATGGCTGCGATGACGGGCTTGCGCAGCGTCGTCACAAAATGGGGCGGGCGCTCCCCGACCAAGTCGGCCAAGTTCGTCTGGCCTGCCTTCTCCAGCGTCTCGCCGTAGTCGGGTGCCGAACTCGGTGCGCCCAGGTACGCGCCCGCACAAAATCCCCGGCCCCGACCGGTCAACACGATGGCCCGGACGGACGGGTCCTGCTCGGCGCGGTCGATCGCCGCGTAGAACCCGGCGGCGATGTCGGGTCCCCAGGCATTGAGACGATCCGGACGATTGAACGTCAGAATTGCAACACCGGTTTCAGTGGTCTCATATAGCACTGCCTCATCGGTGACCACACGGTCGGCGGCGCTCATCAGACCGTCCCCTCATAGCTGACCAACAGGCGATTTTGTACCCATACTGTATACCTATCGGTACCGCATTCCACAACCGCCGCCAATCGGGCGTGAAACCCCGACTAAACTGCGATTTCGGGCGCAAAAGGGTCGTTTCAACCCCCTGCGGATCGACGGCCCCGGCGGACGACGGCTTTGACGGAGTCGTAACCCGCGAATCGCCAAACGCCGGGACTCTTTTCGACGCGCAAAACGGTCGGCGACGTGGCAGGACTTATTTTTGTGGTGTGTGACACGTTGTCGCCACGTTTGCATCCGACCCGCGACCGGGAAACCCACCCAGAAGCCAGCCAAACAATGGGAGGTAGTTGCACATGGTTGACGTCAAGAGCGGCCCGATCGAATTCGTTCGCGGCATCGTTGAAGATGCCCTTGGTAAGACCAAGCAGGTCATCGGGATCATCATCGGCAACGACAGCCTGATCGACGAGGGCAAGGCTCAGCAGGACAAGGCGGAAGCCCAGCGCAACGCTGGGAAGAAGGAAGCCGCCGCTGAGAAGGCCCGCGGTAAGGCCAAGGCCTACGAGCAGCGTGAGCGGGCCGAGCAGAAGTAACGACCCGGCGAATCGAGCGGGCCCGGTCAGTGACCGGGCCCGCTTCGCTGTGTAACCCCTTCTACTGCAACACAGTTTCAAGTAGGCCCAGGCGCTGGTAGGCGCCTTCTATCTGGGCCTTCGCCTCGGCGGGTAGCTCAACTTGCGGGGGGCGGGAATGCGGATACGCCCCGATGGGCAGGCCCAGCAGCGAGGCGGCGTACTTGAATGCGCCGCCCCAATGAGTGAAGTAATCGGCGCGCCCCGGGTAGCACGTCCACCAGGATCCGATGTCGAGGTCGAACTGATCCAGGCCGGACTCGCGGCCGTAGTCCATGGCCTCGACGAGTCTGTCGCTCTGTACCAGATCCCAGTATTCAGAGAACAATCGCCGCGCGGGGGTTTCGAAAAGGTAACCCGCGGTTCCCAGTTGCGCCGGACAGACGATCCCGTCGCGCAGCCAGCCGGCCCGGTACACCGTCTTGTCGCATTCCCACACCGCGAGACCGGGCGCCAATTCATGCAGCATCCGGCTGCTCGCCGGCCGGAAGGCGCCCTCCTTGGTGGCACACACCGCGGGGACCTCGCTGTAGATCCGGGCGCTTTCAGCCGGCGTCAGCACATAACCCGAGGACGGCGAATTGAACATGCCCAAAGCGATATTCGTGCGCGCCGCCACATATTTGAAGAAGCGCAGCACGCCGTCGCCGCCGTGCGCCTCCATCATCGGCGTTTGGATGTAGACGATGTC
>NZ_DASUHS010000263.1:0-6426 GCF_036273375.1 Mycobacterium sp.
GGCGTTCGGCGTCGTTGACTGCGCAGGCATACATCTCGTCGAGACTCTTGGGCGGTCGGCGAACGTCGAAGCGGCCCAGCGCTTTCGCCGGCCCCTGACTCCAGCCGATCAGTTCGGCCATGCCGGTGACCGCCTCCAGCCCGTGTTTCTCGCTCAGATGTGTCATCAGCCGCATCGGGTCGCGGTAGAAGATCATCGGCTCTTCCCCGTGCTCGCCGATGTTGGTTGACATCACGTCGGGCTCCACCGCCGGCAACGTGTCCAGCCCGAGGTCCTTGGTGAGTTGGCTCGCCATCGGAAACTGCACTGAACCGGCGATCTCGTACCGGAAGCCGTCGATCAACTCGACCGTCGCTGCCATGCCACCCGCGTAGGTGTTGGCTTCCAGGCACACGGTGCGCAGGCCCGCGCGTTGCAGGATCGCCGCGGCGGTCAGCCCGTTGTGCCCGGCGCCCACCACGATTGCGTCGTAATCGGTATTGGTCATGGTCTCGGCCCTCATCTCAATCGGGAAACCGCGTGCCAAGAATATGTCAGTACTGACATAATTGGAAGATGTCAGTCTTGACCCGCTCGCTGGGATACGATCACCGCTGATATGACCGCCCCGGGCAACCGTCATGAGCAACGACGACGATCGACGCATGAGGCACTTCGCCAAGCGGCGTTGAAGAGCTTCGCGCACAAGGGGTTTGCGAACGTCACCGTCACCGAGCTGGCCCGCGAGGCCGGCGTCACCGAACGCACCTTCTTCCGGCATTTTCCGACCAAAGAAGCCGTGCTTTTTCAGGACTACGAGACCCAGTTGGAGTGGCTGGCCGAAGCGCTTGCCCAGCGGCCGCCCTCGGAATCGCTGTTCGATGCGGTGCTGGCCAGCGTTGCCGCCTTCCCGCACGACCTCGAAGTGGTGCGCCAGGCTGCGACCGCTCGGGCGGAGCTGATCAGCGCCGAGCGGATTGCCGGTCACCTGCGGGTCGTGCAGTCCTCGTTTGCCCGCGTGCTCACCAATTTCGTCATGGGGCGGAATCCGGGTCTGGCGAACATCGATCTGACCGCCGAGGTCGCCGGTTCTGTGATCGCCGCGGCCCTCGTTGCGGCAGTGGAGAATTGGGGCCGCAGCGGTTGTTCCGGCGACCTCGGCGCAGACGTAACCACGAGTCTGGATCTGGTGCGTTCCGGTCTGGCGTCCCTTGCCTGACGCGAAGTCCGTCCCCCTGCTGACATCGTCGCCGACATGGTCAGCGAAGCGGCCGGCATCCTGAATCAGCGGGACGCTGAGTTCAGTAGAGGGGCGACCAGTCCGAGGTCCGCAACAGTCGGCTTTCCCATTGATCGCGGAACTTCAGAGCTTCGACCATGTAGCTGCCCGGCGCCCGGTGCTCAGGCGGGACCTCCTTGGTGAGCAAATGGACGAGCGCCGCGTAGTCGTTGGAGTCGTCAATCCTCTGCCACAGCATCGCTTCTCGCCGTCGATAGCTACCGTGCGCGACCTGAAAGCAGGCCTGAATCTCAAGGATTCGCATTCGTGCAGGTGCCCGAGACAGCGGCTGATAGTAGATCTCGTCCCAGGAGCGGATGTAGTCGTCGAGCGGCGCGTAGGGCCACCCGGTGTCTTCCATGAACAGGGTCAGAGGGTGAGTGGACCCATCGGTGGGCACGGTCGCCAGGTCCACCGTCTGAAGCGGTGACCACGAGACCGGCAGCAGGATCTTTCCGCTCACTTCGTGGCGCAGGTTGTCCAGCTCGCGCATCCAGGGCCGGAGGTCACCGCTCTGCGCACGTCGGACAAGCCTCTCCCAGGCCGCGCCGTCGACGATTCCGGTGATCGTGACCACGTTGTACGACAGCCCGGACCCGTGGGCGTGGTTGGTGTACCAGAGCAGTCGAGCATCGTCCTGCTCGGCCAATGTCGGCATCCAGCCCTCGCGGTAGGCGGCCTCGAAATCGTCTTGGCGCGCGCCGACCACTTTGTGGGTCTCGTGCAGGAAAAGCATTCAACTCCCTGGTTTTCAGGAATGATTCGCAATCAGCGCGGCGAGCTCGCGGCGGTTGATCTTTCCGGTCGAGTTGTAGGGGATGTCGTCCACGATCGCCAGCCGCTCGGGCAGCTTGAAGTAAGCGATCAACTCGCGACAGTGCGCGCGCAGCTCCTCGACAGTGACTGGGGCGCAGACCACTACCGCAGCCCCCACCCGTTGGCCGAGCTCCTCGTCGGCGATGCCGATAACGGCGACATCGCGCACTGCCGCATGGGAACGCAGCGCTTCCTCGACTTCGGTCGGACCGAACTTCTCTCCCCCGCGGTTGATGGTGTCGCTCAGCCGTCCACTGGGGAAGATGTAGCCGTCGGAATCTTGGCGGGCAAGATCGCCGGTACGCAGCCAGCCCGCGGTGACGTTCTGGGCGGTGCTCACCCACAGCTCGCCGACCGTTCCGATTTCGACATCGCTTCCCGTGTCGGGATCCACGACGCGCACATCAACTCCGGGTAGCGGTCGCCCCACGGAGCCCGCGTGAGCCGGATCGCGGTGATCGTCAGGCATCAGCGTCGTGTATGCGCCGAGGGTCTCGGTCTGACCGAATACGTTGGCGAAAGCCACATGTGGAAGCGCGGTCCTCGCCCTGTGCACCAAACTGACAGGCGCGGCGGCGGCGCCGTAGGCGATGGCGGTCAGCGACGTCAAATCCGTGCGCGCGAAGTCGGGATGGTCGAGGATGCGCTGCAGCATGGTCGGCACCATGAACGTGGTGGTCACGCGGTGCTCTGACACCAGGCGCAGCCAGTCGCCGGCGTCAAATCGCTGCTGTACCACCGAGGTGTTGCCGGAGTACAAACTGCCGAGGATCCCCAGTGCGCCCCCGACATGGAAGAACGGGACGCACATCATCCCCACTGACGGCTTGGCCTGCGCGCGAAATGGTGCCGCCATCCCCTTGATCCGTCTGGTGAGCTGCGAGCCGGTGATGCCGACGGCCTTGGGGAGTCCGGTTGTCCCGCTGGTGAAAAGGATCAAGGCGTCCCGGTCGTCGGCAGCGTCGACGGCTTCGTCGCCGGACCGATCGGTGATCGCGGCGAGGTCAGCGACGGTCAACACCGTGGGGACGCCGGCTTCGCGGAGCCGGTCGGCATACGGCACCCCCGCCACAGCCACCCCGGCGCACCCGGCGTTCTCAAGGAGCCCGCGGATCTCCGGCGGGGTCAACGCGGGGTTCATCAACGCAGCCGCGGCGCCTATGCGCGCCGCCGCGAGCAATGTTGCGATCGCCAACAGACTTCCGCCGTCGAGGACAGCGACACGCTGGCCGGCCCGCACCCCAGCGGCGGCCAGGCCGGCCGCGCACTGGCGGACCGTATGCGCCACATCGCCGTAACTGATGGGTTGCCCATCAATGATCAGCGCAGTCCGGGCGGGATCGCTGGTCGCCGCCGTTTCGAGGATCGTCCCGATGTTCATGCGTGTCATTCAGTACCAGGGCGACCACGCGGAGGTGCGCAATAGCCGGCTGGTCCACTGGTCACGCAGGTCCAGGGCGTCGTGCATCCAGGTTCCCGGGGCGCGGTATTCCTCCGGAATCCGGGTTCGGAGCAGTCCGAGGAGTTGCTCGGGCCGCTGGATGCGCTGCATCAAGACGACCTCGCGGCGAAGGTGGCTACCCAGAGCGGGCTGGAAAGCCGCCTGAATCGCCAGCATTGCGGAGGGCCGTTCGAGGCCCGGGGCGTACACATCGCTGCAGCGGTCGATGTATTCCTCGAACTTGTCTTGGTAGGGCCACATGGTGTCTTCCATGTAGAGGCTCAGTTCGTGTTCCCGCCCGTCGACCGGTACCTCGTGGAACGCCACGTTCTGCAGCGGCGACCACGGGAGTGCTACCAGCAGTTTGGCCTCGACCTCGTGCCGCAGTTCGTCCAGCCCGCGCATCCATGTCTGCAGATCCCCCCGTTGCACCCGGAGCGCAAGGCGCTCCCATGCCGCCCCGTCCTTGACGGCGGTAACGGTGACGACGGTGTAGGACGGGCCACTGCCTTGGGCGTGATCGGCGTACCACAGCAGCCGTGCGTCGTCGCCGGCGGCGAGCACGGGCATCCACTCGTGCCGGAACGCGGCCTCGAAGTCGTCTTCTAAGCGACCGCGCACCTTATGCACCTCGTGCATGAACAGCACGCCGAGACGGTAACCCCAAACCGATTGTCGGGTCTATGCCTGGCCTCGGCGACCAGGATCTGGTTTGCTCAGCTCAGTAGTTCTCTTCACCGGGCAGGAGTTCGCTGATGGCCCGTCTCAACGTGCCGGATGGCCCCGGCGGCGAAGCCGCCATGATCTGGACGCTACGGCCGCAACTCGGTGACATGGTCGAACGCATGATCCGCGGCGCGTACCAGCAGAGTATTTTGCCGGCCGACGAACGTGAGCTGGCCAGGATGCGCATCGCGCAGATCAACGATTGCGTTGCGTGCTCGGACTTCCGCGCCCAATCGGTGCTGGATGCCGGGGTCGCGCCCGAGCTCTACGACAACGTCGCCGCGCATGCCACCTACCCGGGATACACACCGCGCCAACGCCTTTGCATCGAGTACGCCGAACGTTTCGCCACCGACCACGCCTCCCTGAATGACGAGTTCTTTGAACGACTTCGGGTGGAGTTCTCCGATGAGGAGATCCTGGATCTCACGCTGTGCGTAGCGGTCTTCCTTGGCCTGGGGCGCTCGTTGAGCGTGCTGGGCGTCGACCAGTCGTGCGCCATCGACCTCTGATCACCCATCCGGAAAGGAACCCATGGACATCGCCACAGTCGACGAACTTTTGAGCACGACGCGGTCGGTTCGCAAACGCCTCGATTTGAGCCGCCCGGTGGGTCGCGAGGTGATCCTGGAGTGCATCCAGCTGGCGATGCAGGCGCCCACGGCCAGCAACACCAGGACTGGCGGTGGCTGGTGATCACCGATGCGGACAAGCGTGCCGCCATCGCCGAGATCTACCGCAGCATCGGCGCGCAGTACCTGGCGTACGCGGCCGACAACGCGAGCGACGCGCAGACGCAGCGGGTGTACCAGAGCGCGATGAGCTTGACCGAGACGCTGGCCGACGTGCCGGTGCACGTCATTCCCTGCCTCGATCAGCGCATCGACACCGCGGAACCGGGCATCGCCGCGGCGGCCTGGGCATCGATCATCCCGGCCGGCTGGAGCTTTCTGCTGGCGCTGCGCAGCCGCGGCCTGGGATCGGTGTGGACGACGATGCATCTGTTCAAGGAGCAAGAGGTCGCCGAACTGCTCGGCATTCCGCCCAATGTCACGCAGGCCGCGCTGTTCCCCGTCGCCTACACGATCGGCACCGAATTCCGGCCGGCCAAGCGGCCGCCAGCGGAGACCATCACGTTCTGGAACAGTTGGATACCGGCTGATGGAGAGAGCTGATGCAGTCCTACACCGTGCGATTCCACGTCGATGCCCCGCCGCGAAAAGTTTGGCGAGTGCTGCATCCACCGGTGCCGCCGGACGCGCCGCGGCCGCGGGTTCTCGAGTGGCCCACCGGCAGCATGAAAATTCTCAACGAGGGCAACGAGGCCGGTGAGGGTCTGGTCCGCACCTGCGTCTTCCCAGTCCCCAAGTATCTGCTGACCGGCGGCAGGGCGCGCTCGTGGGAGACGGTAACCGAGGCCGAACTGAACAAGCTGTCGCGGTACACCGCGGTCGGTGCCCCGCTGTGGTCACGCGCCGAGGGCTATCACCAGCTCGAAGAGCAGCCCGACGGCACCACCGTGCTGACATTTCACGAGACCTATCACGCCTACAACCCGGTGCTGCGCTTCTTCCTGGAACGCCCCGTCCACGCGAAGATTTCCCGCGACAATCTCGAGACCTACGAGCACGCGCTCAGTTACGCGGGCCGGGTGCGGCGGCTCTTCTAGGCGTTTTTGCCGCGGCCGATTCACAACGATATGAATTAGGTGCTTGACCCCGGTACCCTCGATCTCTATGGGTGGAGTACCGACTGCGGCAAGGTTGCTTGCTGCGAGCCTGATGGTTGCGGGCTGGGCCGCTTCCACGGTGGTTGCCAGCGCCGACCCGGACGAGACGGAGGGACCGGCACCGGGGCCGTCGGCACCGGCCGCTTCCCCGTCCCCGGGGGCCGCGCCCGCGCCGGCAGGGCCGAATACATCCATCGACAAGGACGGCATCTACGCGGTGGGTAGCGAGATCGCGCCGGGCATCTACAGCTCCGGCGGTCCCGCCGGCGACGGCACCTGCTACTGGAAGCGGACCAATTCGGACGGCACCATCATCGACAACGCCATGTCCAAAAAGCCGCAGGTGGTCCAGATCGATCCGGGCGACAAAGCGTTCAAGACTTCCGGCTGCCAGCCCTGGCAGCTGACGCCGGGCGCTGCGTTGCCTGCCACCTCGCCGCCCGCTGGTGTGCAGGG
>NZ_DASUHS010000264.1:0-4304 GCF_036273375.1 Mycobacterium sp.
AGGCGCGAACGTCTGGTTGCCGAACGAATCACTCGTGGTGGCATCGGAGATCTGCAAGGACTGGTCACCGAAGCCGGTGACGCCCGGATTAGCGACGACCTGTGCGTCGAAGCCGCCCGTGTCGGACCAGCCGTTCTGACCGTTGATCGAGCCGATTGCGTACCCCTGGCTCGAATCGAATGTGATGGGGTTCGGGCTGATCGTGTCGGCTCTGGCTACTCCGCCGAAGGCCGCGATCAAACCGATTGATGCCACCAGGAGCGTGGCAATGAACATAAGACGCTTCATGTGCGTCCGCCTTCCTCTTTATGTGGATTTACGACCGCAGGGGACGAAAACCCAAAGAGCTACGGACGCCGCAAAGCCCCATCCTAGCAGTTTTCATCGGAGTCCGAAATACCGGGATTCACTGATGCGCCCGTCCTCCTCCTGCCGGAAGCTGGGCGACCCTTCTAGAAGGTTCATGCGACCGACGCTGACGCCGGTCGGTTGTGCCTGCGGGTCATTCCGGAACACTGGCCGAGGTCGCGTCGGTTACTGGGAGGGCCGGGCAGGCCCGCGCTCGGTGTATCGGCGGGTATGCCCTACGGGTAGGTCTCTCTTGCCTCGATACGATCATGTCCTGATGCCGCGGTTTCGGTTCATGGTCATCGACGAGGACGGTCAGCGCATCGGACGCTTCGAGTCAGACGATCCCAACTGGCGTCCCGGCGACACCTTCACCCTTGACGAGCAGCTGTTGCGGATCCTGGAGATCCTCCCTGAGGTCTCCACGATGGTCGCCTACAACGCGGTCTGGGTAGTGACTCCATCCACCGACGACGAACAGACGACCGAAGAGCCCGCGGTAGAGGCACCAGGGCAACCTCGCATCTAGCCGCTGCGGTCGGTGGGTCAGCGCGAGATTTCGAGCGCGACGGCGAGCGTGCAGCCCGTCTCCAGAAGCGCCTCGACTGCGTGCCAGTCGACCGCGTCTTCAACCGCCCTGATCGCCGCGTAGCGGCCGAGGCCCAGCGCCATGAACCGCTCGATCTTGTACTTCTCGACTCTCACCGTCTCGTCGCCGCTCATCACGAATCTCCTTAGACACAGGCTCGGACGGCTGCAAACACCGAGTGGTTAGGTGTCCACACAGAATGCGTACAAGGGGCCTCCAGGTTGCACTTGCCCATGGATGGAACTCAAAGGAACGCGGTTCCGGGCCTAACCCTCGGAGTGCATCCCGATTGATGTCCGCGTGACGCAAGAAGTAACGCCCCCTCGGTTCGAACCTTGGCGGGGGCGAGCGCTTACGCCATCGCCTCTCGCACCGCCTCGTCCATACGCTCGCAACTGTCCGAACGCGAGCCAGTAGCGCCAGATGCCAACAGCGGTGAGGGCGGCTTTCCCCGCCCGAAACAGCGCCGTCGCGCACGTGTGCCGCAGCGCGCGGAACGACGCCCCACGGCACCCCCGCCCGCTTCGCCGCTGGCTTGAACATCTTGATCGCGCCACGTCAGCTTGCGCTGCGATAGGTGAGCACTTCGTGCGTCACCGCACTTGACCCCGGGCCGCGTGCCGGAGGATGATCGGTTGGCGCCCAGCTATCGGCGGCACATGAGTGCTACCCAGGGGAGAGGGAGGCGTGATGAAGGTTCTCGTTGGCAAACGAACTGGCTTCGTTGCCATTCTGGCGGCGCTAGGCATCGGCGCTGCGTTGACCGCTGCGCTGCCGGCCTCAGCCGTCCAGCCACCCGCCGCGGCCGACCCTGCGGTAATCACCGACTGGAATGCGATTTCGGTCAACACCATCGCGGGCGCGGCACCGAACGGCGCCGGACTGAACAACGCAGAAGGGCTCATGTGGTTCGCGTTCGCGCAGGCCGCGGTCTACAACGCGGTCGAGGGCATCACCGGCGACTACGCGCTGTACGACTGGAACGCCAAGGCGCCGAAGGGCGCCTCCCCTGAGGCCGCAGCGGCGGTCGCTGCGCACGACGTGCTCCGGTATTACTTCGGCAGCAACGCCACGATTGCGGCGAATCTCGATGCGGCGCTGGCAAACTCGCTCGCCGGCATTCCGGACGGCGTGCCCAAGGACCAGGGCATGCGGTATGGGGCACGTGCGGCCGAGCGGCTGATCGAGTTGCGTGCAAACGACGGTCGGTTTGCCCCGATCACCTTCGACACGCCGGTCGCGCCGGGCGTCTGGCGCCCGACGCCGGCCGCGTTCGCGCCGTTCCTCGACCCGTGGCTGAGCCACGTCACACCCTTCGTGCTCAACTCGGACAGCCAGTTCCGGTCCGGGCCGCCCCCCGCCATGGACTCCGCGCAGTACACCCAGGAGTTCAACGAGGTGCGCGACTACGGATCGAACCTGCCGGTGGGAGCACCAGGCCAATCGCGCACGCAGGCGCAGACCGACACCGCGCTGTACTTCTCCCGCGACATCGGCGCCGGGCCGTACCAGGCCGGGCTCCGTGACCTCGCGTCCCGTCACCAGCTCAACATCAGTGACAGCGCCCGGATGTTCGCGGCGGTCGACCTGAGCATCGCGGACTCGATCTTCGCCATCTGGGATACGAAGTACCTGTACGGGAAGTGGCGCCCGATCACGGCAATCCGCGAGGCGGACACCGACGGCAACCCGGACACCGCCGCGGTGCCGAACTGGACGCCGCTCATCCCGACTCCGAACTATCCGGATTACGTGAGCGGACTGAGCGGCGTCACCGGCGCCCTCAGCCAGTCGCTAGCACGGCTGAACATGTTCGACCTCATCGTTATGTCTCCGGTCGGCACGACCAGGCACTACACCGATCCCGTCGCGATGCGGACGGACGTGATCAACGCGCGTGTATGGAACGGGATCCACTTCCGCTCGGCTGACGTCGCCGGCGCCGCGATCGGCGTCGACGTCGCGAATTGGGCGGTCGACCACTATTTCGCACCGACGAAATAGTTCAGGGAACTGGACGAGCGGTGGGGCCTCTGGCCCCGCCGCTCCGCGGCGGCCGCTCTGGCGAGCCTCTGTGCGGGTGAGCGAGACGCCATCGAGGTGTTGCTGCGGTTGCTGCGGAGAGTGCGGCCGACCCGAGGCCGAGGCGATCACACCTGAACTTCCACCGTAGTCCGAACGGCCTATTGCCGCGGTGTTGCTGGTCGTAGAAGCTTCGTCTCCGGCCGCTCCTCTCCTGGAACGGCCTTATCGGGTCATTCATCTAGAAGGGGGAGGACAAGCTCCATGCGGAAAGCAGTAGTGCTGGTCGTGCTCGTGGCGGCGATGGCCTTTGTCGGGGCTGCGGTTGCAGCGCCGGGCCACACGGTCACGGACACGCAGAACTTGCACTTCACTCAGACAAACCCGGACATTCAGCCGTGCAACGGCCATCCGGTCCTGCTCACCACCACCACCAACCTCGTGAACCACGAGACCTATTTCCCCGGCGGCGACGAGGCCTGGGGGACGTTCACCGAGGAAGACAAGATCGTGGCCACCGACCAGATCAACGGCGTGGTCTACAGCGGTCACGACACCTTCTGGGGCAACTTCAACATCAACAACCAGAACTCCAACGACACCTTCACAAGCTCGATTCACGTCCGCGGGACCGACGGCAGCTACATCTCCATGCACGAGGTCGCGCACGAGACGTTCGACAAGAACGGCAACCCCGTCGTCCAGTTCGACAAGCCGACGATGACCTGCGGCTAACGCCGCGCGGCAGATGGAAGCGCGAAGTTGGGGGCCGCCTTCGGGCGGCTCCCTTTCGCCCCTACAAACAGATCCCAATCCCTCACGGTGGGTTAATCGCTGCGTGCCACCATGCAAGAGATGGCTCGCGTGGTCTGGAGCGTCCGACAGGGCAAGGTGGGAAACCTCAATGGCCCGGAGCTCGCGAAGGGCTACCGCTCGGCCCATCCGGTGCAGGAACCGAAGCTCGGCGACGTGCTGTACCTGCCAGACGGCTCGGGACCGTGGCGCGTTGTCGACTGGCTACTTGCTGACCGCACCAACTCGGCGGGGAACGTGCTTGTCGTCGAACCAGCCGGCAACTGAGGCGGCGCGACTTACGTCGCCTCGACCCGTAGCAGCCCGACGAACGGTGAGCCCTCGTCCTCGAGCGGAACGAGGGCGTAGACCGCAGAAGTGTTCGTTGTCGCCCGCGACGATCTCGTCGCCAGGACGGATCACCTCGGCAAAGGTGGCCTCGCCCGCGTCAGAACCATCCATGAGGTGCAGCCGGTACGAGAACATGACTCCTTCGCTTGCGGGGCCGGACGGCGTGCCCGCGCTTATCAGCAGGCCGCGGTCGGTCGGATCC
>NZ_DASUHS010000265.1:0-6456 GCF_036273375.1 Mycobacterium sp.
GTCGGGAACTGCACCGCGCTGCCGTCGTGCACCAGCTGCTCAGCGCCTTCGATGACCGCGCGCGCCTGCGTGGCCAGCTCCTCGACCCCGGCGATCCCGCTGCCGGATACCGCCTGATAGCTGGACACCACCAGGCGTTGCAGCCCGGCTTCCTCGTGCAGCACCTTGAGCACCGGCATCGCTGCCATCGTGGTGCAGTTCGGGTTGGCGATGATGCCTTTGGGCAGGGAGCGCGCATCCCGGACGTCGCGGTCGAAGTTCACCTCGGATACCACCAAGGGCACTTCCGGGTCCTTGCGCCAGGCCGACGAGTTGTCGATTACCGTCACCCCGGCCGCAGCGAAACGCGGCGCCTGTACCAGCGACATCGTCTTGCCGGCGGAGAACAGCGCGATGTCCAGGCCGCTCGGGTCCGCCGTCGCGGCGTCTTCGACCTCGATTTCCTGGCCGCGGAATCCCAGCTTGCGGCCTTGCGAGCGTGAAGACGCGAAGAACCGCACCGACGTCGCGGGGAAGTCCCGCTCGTCGAGCAATCGGCGCATCACCTGGCCGACCTGGCCGGTGGCACCTACAACTCCAATGGCAACCATTTATCTACCTGTCCCCGCGTATACGGTCGCCGACTCCTCGCCGCCGAGCCCGAACGCCTCGTGCAACGCCACGACCGCCTTATCTAGTTCGGTGTCGCGGCACAGCACCGAGATGCGGATCTCGGACGTGGAGATCAGCTCGATGTTGACGCCCACCTCGGCCAGGGACTCACAGAAGGTGGCGGTGACCCCGGGATGGCTGCGCATGCCCGCCCCGATCAGCGACACCTTGCCGACGTGGTCGTCGTAGAGCAGCTGGCTGAATCCGATCTCGTCCTGGAGGGCGTCCAGCCTGGCCACCGCGGTGGGTCCGCTGTCGCGCGAGCAGGTGAAGGTGATGTCGGTCTTGCCGTCCTCGACCTTGGAGACGTTCTGCAACACCATGTCGATGTTCACGTCGGCATCGGCGAGCGCCCGGAAGACCCGAGCGGCATATCCGGGGATGTCGGGAATGCCGACGACGGTCACCTTCGCCTCGCTGCGGTCGTGCGCGACTCCGGTCAGAATGGGGTCTTCCATGGCTATGTCCTTGATCGATCCGACGACTATGGTGCCCGGGTCTTCCGAATAGGAGGACCGGACGTGCACCGGAATGTTGTAGCGGCGTGCGTATTCCACGCAGCGCAGCATCAGAACTTTGGCGCCGCAAGCCGCCATCTCGAGCATTTCCTCGAAGGTGACCGTGTCCAGCTTGCGGGCGTTGTGCACGATCCTCGGGTCGGCGCTGAAGATGCCGTCGACATCGGTGTAGATCTCGCAGACATCGGCGCGCAGCGCCGCGGCCAGGGCCACCGCCGTGGTGTCCGAACCTCCGCGGCCCAGCGTGGTCACGTCCCGGGTGTCCTGGCTGACACCCTGGAATCCGGCCACCAACACGATGCGCCCTTCGTCGAGCGCGGTCCGCAGCCGTCCCGGAGTCACCTCGATGATCTTGGCGTTGCCGTGCGTGCCGGTGGTGATCACTCCGGCCTGCGAACCGGTGAACGAGCGGGCCTGCGCACCCAGCGATTCGATCGCCATTGCGACCAGTGCATTGGAGATTCGCTCACCCGAGGTCAGCAGCATGTCGAGCTCCCGCGGTGGCGGCGCCGGACACACCTGGTGGGCCAGATCCATCAAGTCGTCGGTGGTGTCGCCCATCGCGGAGACGACGACGACTACATCGTTGCCCTGCTTCTTGGTAGCGACGATGCGCTCGGCCACCCGCCGGATCCGGTCGGCGGTCGCCACTGAGGATCCGCCGTACTTCTGCACGACGAGCGCCACGTTATTCCTGCCTCTCCGGCCTGGGCATTTCAGATTTCGGGTATAAGTCCACAACAGAATACGTGCCACCGCATGGTGATTTACGTCGCGATACCGCGTACGCCGGCCTACGCATTCGCTGCCGTCTCGGCGCAATTTTTGCCAAAGCGCCAAAAGCGGTAAAGTTTGGGACGTGCAGCGGGTGCTCCTCCTCGGACGCCGCGACGGGGCCTGATCCAGACCGGCTTCCCGTCGCGGGGGTTCGCGATGCGCCGGTCTGAAGTTTCCCTTCTGAAATCCCCGGAGCAACTACCGTGACTTCCAATCCCGACGCATTCAGCTCGACACGAATGATCCTTCAGCCCGCCGGCCCACCAGCGCCCGGACAACCCGCATGGAACCCGCAGCGGCGCTCGTCGATGCCGGTCAACCGGTACCGGCCCTTCGCTGACGAGGTCGAGCCCATCCGGCTGCCCGACCGCACTTGGCCCGACCGCGTCATCGCTCATGCGCCGCTGTGGTGTGCGGTGGATCTGCGCGACGGCAACCAAGCGCTGATCGACCCCATGAGCCCGGCGCGCAAGCGCCGCATGTTCGATTTGCTGGTTCGCATGGGCTACAAGGAAATCGAAGTGGGCTTCCCGTCGGCCAGCCAGACCGACTTCGACTTCGTCCGCGAGATCATCACCGACGGCGCCATCCCCGACGAAGTCACCATCCAGGTGCTCACCCAGTGCCGGCCGGAACTGATCGAGCGCACCTTCGAGGCGTGCGACGGTGCGCCGCAGGCCATCGTGCACTTCTACAACTCGACGTCAATCCTGCAGCGCCGCGTCGTTTTTCGCGCCGACCGGGCCGCCGTACAAGCCATCGCGACCGAAGGCGCGCGCAAGTGCGTCGAAGAGGCCGCCAAGCACCCGGGCACGCGGTGGCGATTCGAGTATTCGCCGGAGTCCTACACCGGCACCGAGCTGGAGTACGCCAGGCAGGTGTGCGACGCCGTCGGCGAAATCATCGCGCCGACCCCGGACAACCCGATCATCTTCAACCTGCCGGCCACGGTGGAGATGGCCACGCCGAACGTCTACGCCGACTCGATCGAGTGGATGAGCCGCAACCTGGCCAACCGGGAATCGGTCATCCTGAGCCTGCATCCGCACAACGACCGCGGAACCGCCGTCGCCGCAGCAGAATTGGGCTACCAGGCCGGTGCCGACCGCATCGAGGGCTGCCTGTTCGGCAACGGCGAGCGCACCGGCAACGTCTGCCTGGTGACGCTGGGGCTGAACCTGTTCTCCCGCGGCGTGGACCCACAGATCGACTTCTCGAACATCGACGAGATCCGCCGCACAGTCGAGTACTGCAACCAGCTGCCCGTGCACGAGCGTCACCCCTACGGCGGGGACCTGGTCTACACCGCGTTCTCGGGCAGCCATCAGGACGCCATCAACAAGGGCCTGGACCAGATGAAGATCGACGCGGACGCCGCGGACGCCGACGTCGAGGACATGCTGTGGCAGGTGCCGTATCTGCCGATCGACCCCAAGGACGTCGGGCGCACCTACGAGGCCGTGATCCGGGTCAACTCGCAGTCCGGCAAGGGCGGGGTGGCCTACATCATGAAGGCCGATCACGGCCTGTCGCTGCCGCGGCGGCTGCAGATCGAGTTCTCCCAGGTGGTGCAGAAGATCAGTGAAGGGGAAGGCGGCGAAGTCAGCCCCAAGGAGATGTGGGATGCCTTCTCCGAGGAGTACCTGGCCCCGGTGTTGCCGCTGGAGCGGATGAAACAGCGCGTCGACGCTGCCGAGGACGACAGCGGCGTCACCCGCATCACCGCGACCGTCAAGATCAACGGCGCGGAGACCGAGATCAGCGGGGAGGGCAACGGCCCCCTTGCCGCGTTCGTCCACGCGCTGGGCCGTGTCGGGTTCGACGTCGCCGTCCTGGACTACTCCGAGCACGCCATGAGCGCCGGCGACGACGCCCAGGCCGCTGCCTATGTCGAGGCGTCGGTGTCGATCGCGAGCGCGGCGCAGCCGGGCGAAGCGGGTCGGCACCCATCAGGCCCGGTGGATGGTCGCACGGTGTGGGGGGTCGGCATCGCGCCATCGATCACCTCCGCGTCGCTGCATGCGGTCGTGTCGGCGGTCAACCGCGCCGCTCGCGGCTGACGCCGTGCTGGCGGAGGGTCTTCGCCGGCACGGGCGTGGGCTGCCGCAGCGCTACACCGCAAGCAACCGCTCAAAGAAGTCGCGGTAGTGCATCAAAGCCAGGCGGAGGTCTTCGGTGGACGCCTGCTCGCCCCGCGCCCACTGCTCCTCGAGGCGCGAGCGCGCGTGGGCGAAGCCGTTCGCGAGCCGGTCAACCAGATCGGAGACCAAAACATCGGCCTTCTGCACGCAATCCTTCGGGTCGTCGACGAAGGCGGCCTGCACACCAGCCCACCGCGCGCGCAAGTCCGCGAGGTCGTTATCAGCGAAAAGCGGCTGCTCCGTTGATGATTCGTCCGCGGCGCGGGCGGTCGAGCGATCCTCGGTTGCGACCTGGGTTTGGTTGGCTGCATCGTCGACGGCCGGCGGCGCACTCGCGGGCGCCGACGGTTCGACCGGCGCGGTTGGTGCGGTGTGATCACCCACCTGCCCGGTGGTTTCCGCGACCGCGGGCTGGGACTCGTCGTAGGTATCAGTCGATGAACGATCTTGCGTGGTCATGCGCTTGCCTCCTGTGACGCATCGTCTTTTGTTGTTGTCTCGAGCAACTTTTCGAACAGCACTCGATAATGCACGAACGCTTCCCGCTGCTCTTCGGTGCTGACATCGCCCCGCAAATGGATGCCGTGCGCTGCGCGGTAGTTGTCGACAATCCCTGGATGATCCACCGAGATGTCGGCTGCCCGTCGCTCGAAATCGTCGATGGGATAACCGCGTTCACGCATCACCTCGGTAACCAGCCGATCGGCGACACCGACGGCGGTTGCCGGATTATCAACGAACCCGGTCTGCACCTGCTGCCAACGGGCGCTGAAGTCCGACAGCGCCGATGGCGTCAACGGAACTATGTCGAGTTTGTTTCGTTCGCGTTCCCTGGCGGTCAATTCCTGCTCCGCTACCTTGGGATCTCCGGCCTGCGACACCAAGCGCTCGTACTCGCGGCCATAGTGCTGTTTCAGCCGGTTTGTTTTCCGGCGACTGCTCGCCACTTTCGCCGCGATGGCGAGTACTGCCACCACAATCACGATGGAGACCGCAATCAGCATCCACTCCCAGGTGGGCATTTCGTGCTCCTCTCGTACACATGTCGAATAACCCGGGCACGGTCAATGCAAACGCTTGTTCGTGACGTGCAACACGTAGCCCGAGGTCGGGCGTCTCGATTGCGGGCGTTCAGAAGTAGTGCCGGCGGCCGCCGACGGCGCGTCCGGTGGAACCGAGGATCGCCAGGATCACGCCGGCGATGACGAGGATGATGCCGATGGTCCACAGCACCGCAATCTTGAGCAGAAATCCTACGATCAGCGCGATGATGCCGAGGATGATCATGATGGGCCTCCTACTGAGGTTGATGACTGGCTATCTGGTTGGGCCAGCGATGAATCCAGTCGATCACCCTTTAGGGGGGTAGCAATACACCCCTAGGGAGGTAATCTCGCCGATATGCCGCCTTCCCCTCGCGCGCCGATCACCGTTGCGCTGGTCGACGACTACGACGTCGTCGTGAAGGGCGTGGCCAACATGCTGGACCCGTACCGCGAACGTGTCGTAATCGCCGAACTCGACTCCACCATGCCCGTCGCTGACGCCGTCGATATCGTCTTATACGACTCATTTGCCCAACCCGAATCCGACCACGAGGAGATCGGGGTTTTGGTCGCCAACCCTCGCGCACGCCGGGTTGTGGTCTACACGTGGAACTTTCACCCCGACCTCGTCGAGAGCGCCCGGCGACATGGGGCGCACGGCTACCTCTCGAAGACCCTGCCCGCCCGCGAGCTGGTAGCCGCGCTAGAGGCCGTGCATTCCGGCGAGGTGATCGTCAGCGACATAACCGGCCGGGCACGCAGTGCGCCCGGGCTCGACTGGCCCGGCCGCGGCGAAGGCCTCAGCGACCGCGAGGCAGAGATCCTGGCGCTGATCACCCAGGGCAAGAGCAACGCCGATGTGGCGCGGCTGACCTACCTGAGCCCGAATACCGTGAAGTCCTACATTCGCAACATCTACCGCAAGCTCGGCGTCGGGAGCCGCACACAGGCGGTGCTGTGGGGTGTGCAGCACGGGTTCACCCCCGACCACCACCGCATCGAACACTGGCGCGGCGGGCCCTGATCTAGTCCGGACGGCAAAGCCGCCCGGTCAGAACAGCGC
The DNA here is from genome assembly GCF_036273375.1 of Mycobacterium sp. Classification (GTDB taxonomy): domain Bacteria; phylum Actinomycetota; class Actinomycetes; order Mycobacteriales; family Mycobacteriaceae; genus Mycobacterium. Next base: position 6,197 of record NZ_DASUHS010000265.1, read on the forward strand.
CAGCTGCTGGTCCAGCGTGCTGGCGTCGGTGAATTCGTCCATGCTGGTGCCCCCGATGACGGCGCCGACGTAGTCCATGAACTGCGCGTCGCAGATCACCGGCACCCCCAGTTGCCGGGCGAGGTAGCCCTTGCCCTGCTCGGGGGCGGGCTCGTTGCAGACCACCAGCGAGGTCTCCCGGTCGACGGCCTCGGTGTAGGCCAGCCCGGCGTGCAGGATGCGTTCGACGAGCTCCTCGTGGGTGCGGCCGACCTCGGCCG
>NZ_DASUHS010000266.1:0-5807 GCF_036273375.1 Mycobacterium sp.
CAGCAGGGAAAGACAGTTGAGTTAATTCTTCCGCCCCGCCCGATCTTCGAGTTCGTTGTTGAGAATTACAATTCGAACGGGTCGCACCTGCGAGAACATGTGCCCGGTGTGTTCGATGGCGATGTGATCATCTTTTCCGCACGGCGGGACGAAGGCAACGAGTCATCAGACCCACAAAACTGGGACCCTCACGTAGCCGGTGCCATTACGGTGTATCCGGTCGACTGCGGCCATGACGACATGATGGCCAGCGAATCGCTCGCTTTGTACGGGGAACAACTCAAACTCGCCCTGGGTTCGTAACGCGGCGTCGCGTCGCACGCCGGACAGAGACCATTCGTTAGGTGATTTCGCCTGTCAGGTTGAACTCGTCCAGCGAGCGCGCAGCCAACTCACGCATGGCCAGGTTCGTGTTCTCGGCGCCCGGCTGGTAGGCGCCGATGCTGATGACGATTCTGCTGTGCAGGCGCCAAGACTGCACAGTCATCAGGCCACCCGTGCGCTCAAGCCACTGTTGCGTTAGGTGTTGGAAACCCAGTCGCCCAGTGACGAACTCGGCGTCGCTGCCATCGAGGCGGCACACCACCGAGCCCAAGTCGCCAAGATTGGAGCACAGCACGGGAAGCGCTTCGCTGAGCATCGCGTAATCCAGTGCGCTCAGCCGTTTCAAGACGCGTTTCGGTATGAAAGGAATCAGCGAAGCGACTCGCGCGGACTCCTCGGCGGGTGTTTCCCGCAGGGTCACGAGCGCTTGCTTGATCGCGGCACGCACGTCACGCAGGTCTGTTGTCACTCGCGTCGGATCGACGCTGACACGTGCGAACGCCACAGCGTTTGCACGCATGTCACCCTCGGCCCGGGTGCTGATGGGGAGTTGCACCGTGACGGTATCGTCACCGGCGCGTCGGCGGCCCACGTGCTCCGCGAATTTCGCAACGAACCCGGCGAGCAGCGTCTTACTGGTTCCGCCCAGCGCCTCCGCGCAGGCGTCCCATTCAGCCAGGTCGACCAAGACGGTGACGGTCGGCACGACGACAACGGGGTCTGCAACGTTGTTCCGGTCGCTTACGCGGGGGGATGGCGGCCGCGATATCTGTGGTTGGGCCGCGTTCTGCCGCTGATCACGAGCCTGTTTTGCCGCCGCGACAAGCGCGCGTCCAACCTCAGGCGCTTGCTGCGCCGTCTGGCGGGCATCCTCAACCAGCGCGCGCAGTCGAGTGCGCGAACGCGGCGGTGGATACCCAAGGTCGTGCGTGATGCCCGAAAGGGCCTCAATTCCCGACACCACAAGTCCGAGACCGTCGAGCACGTAATGGGAAATCACCAGGCTTACCGCGGTCGAGCCATCGGTCAGTGGAAGCACGCCCAGATGCCAGCCGGGGCCAGACTCCGGGTCGACCGGGATTTGTGAGCGTTCGTCTGCCCAGTCGCTGACCTCAGCGCGTGGGCGGGGGCGCTCCGCAATCTCGATGTCCGTTGGGCCGGGGTCCAGGACCCACCGATACCGGGCGAACGGCAGCGGCGAACGCTCGATGCGCCTTCCCAACAACCCATGACCGAGATTGTGGTGAAAACGCCTCAGCCCGTCGAAATCAAGAGGATGCTCATAAACCCACAGGACCTGCATGATTTGCTTCGGCCCGGTGACGCGCTGCCCCATGAACAAGGCTTGGTCCACGTAAGCGAGCCGATTGTCCAGGCACGCATCACCGTTGAATGCGCGGCTGTCGACGGAGGTTCGTGCAGGAAGTATCCGCAGTGGCACTGATCAGCCTTCCCTTAAACTCGTCAACGTTGCGCGAGCGCACGTAATTCAAAGCAGCCGTTGGAATGGACGGCGAATCATCCTGACCCTGCGAGCTTTTCGCACAGCATTCCCGCCAAACCGCGTATGGTGCCAATGTCGACGAGATCGGCGGAATTGATGCGTATTCCGGTTTCGGTCTCGATGCGCGTGCGCAGTTCCAGCGCGCCCAGTGAGTCCATGCCGTACTCGGAGAGCGGCCGGTCGACATCCACGTTTCGACGCAGGATCAGGCGGACCTGGTCGGAGATCAGGCTCAGCAGCCGGGTGGGCCACTCATCGAAGGGCAATCCCTCGAGCTCAGCACGCAGTCTGCTTGAGCCCATTGCGGTTTGCCCGGTTGTGCGGAACGCTTCGGCAAAAGGACTGTGCTGGGCGAAGGCGGTCACTGCAGTGCCCATGACCGCATAGCCGGTGTAGGCGCGCTCATGGCGCAGCAGCGTTTCGAACGCGTAGGCGCCCTCGTCGACAGCAATGGCGATATCGACATCATCCGCGGTGGTGGCGCCGTCGAGCTGAGCCCACGGGCCCCACGGGCCCCAGGCGATGGCGTTGGCCGGCAGGCCCTTCGCCCGCCGCCACAGGCTGAAGGCGTCCAGCCAGCTGTTGGCTGCGGCATAGGCGCCCTGCCCAGGCGAGCCCACCAGAGCGGCCGCCGAGGAGAACGAGCAGAACCAATCCAACGGCTGTCCAGCGGTGGCAAGGTGTAAGTTCCATGCGCCGTAAACCTTTGGCGCCCAGCTACGTTCGATGAGCTTGTCGGTGGTATCGGTCACGGCGGCGTCCTCGGTCACCGCCGCCGCATGCACCACCCCGCGTAACGCAAGGCCGGTGGCCGTCGCCGCCATGACCAAACGCTGAGCCGTAGCTGCCTCGCCGATATCGCCACACTCCACCACAACGTCGGCGCCGATCGCACGGATGCGCTCAATCCTGTCCATGGCCTCGGGAGTCGGCTGCGAGAGGGAAGACAGCACGATACGTCCGCAGCCCTCGCCGGAATCAGGAGAAGCCATCCTCTCGGCCAAGCACAGACCCAGGCTCCCGAGCCCACCGGTGATGATGTAGGCGCCGTCGTCGCGGAAGACCCGGGCCGCCGCCGGCGGCACTGTCACACGACTGCACCCGGTGCGGGCGACATCCAGCACGAGTTTTCCGGCGTGTTGGGCATCGCTCATCGCCCGAATTGCGGTGGCGGCCTTCTCCAGCGGGTAGTGCGTGCTCTGCGGCACCGGCAGCACGCCATCCGCGGTGAGTTCGTACACCTTATTCAATAACCTGCGCAGTCGGTGTGGGTGGCTCTCGGGCATCGACGCCAGGTCCACGGCGTAGAACGCGAGGTTGCGTCCTGACGGCAGCAGCCCCAATGGAATGTCGCCGTAGCTGCCACGTTTGCCGATCTCGATGAATCGTCCGCCGTGCGCGAGCAATTCGATCCCCGCGCGCTGGGCGGCGCCGGTGACCGAGTTGAGCACGATGTCAACGCCGTAGCCGTCGGTGTCGCAGCGTATCAGGTCGGCGAATTCGATGCTTCGTGAGTCGTAAACGTGCTCGATACCCATGCCGCGCAGCAGATCTCGGCGCTCCTCGCTACCGGCCGTCGCGAAGATCTCGGCTCCCGCCGCGCGGGCGATCGCGATTGCTGCCTGCCCGACACCACCGGTCCCGGAATGAATCAATACCTTGTCGCCGCCGTCGATGTGGGCGAGATCGTGCAGGCCGTACCATGCTGTCGCTGTCGCGGTGGTCACTGCGGCCGCCTGCTCGTCAGAAAGGCCGGCCGGCAGAGTGACGGCCGCGCGCGCATCACAGGCGAGGAACGTACCCCACGAGCCGGTGTGGCACAGACCACCAACATGATCGCCCACCTTATGGTCGGCCACATCCGGTCCGACCGCTGTCACCACCCCGGCGAAGTCGGTGCCGAGCTGCGGTGGGTGGCTGTCGAATTCGGGCGAGGCGAGGCGACCGGACGCTAGGAGGACGTCGGCGAAATTGACGCCGGACGCGCTGACCGCGACCTCGATCTGTTTCGGTTCGGGCGCAACCCGTTCGCAAGCAACGAGTTCCATCGACTCCAGGGCACCGGGTGTGCGGATCTGCAGGCGCATCCCGTCGCGCTCGTGGTCGGCTACGGTGGTGCGACGCTCTTCGGGAAGCAGCGGACTGGGCGACAACCGCGCGGTATACCAGTCGCCGTTGCGCCAGGCGGTTTCGTCTTCTTCGGATCCGCTCTCAAGTTGCCGGGCCAGATTTTCGGCTTCGGCGTCGGCGTCCAGATCGACATGAGTGACGCGCAAGTGTGGATGCTCCGTGCCGACCACTCGGATCAGACCCCTGAGCCCGGCCTGTTGTAGGTTCGGTTCGTCACCTGCGAGCACGGTCTGGGCGGTGCGGGTCACGACGTACAGGCGAGACGACTCGCCCGGGAGATCTGGCAATTCGCGAACGATCCGCACCAGATGCTGAACACACTCGCGGCCCATCAGGGGATCAACGGCGTCACCGGTTTGCGGTCCCATGAGAACCACCACGCCGGTAAACCCACCGCGGAGCAGATGTTGTCGGAGCTGTTGGCTGTTCACGGCGTGGTCAGCGTGCGGCGTCCAGGACATGGTGGTGCACTGCGAGCCGTGACTTTTCAGGGCGTCGGGCAAATCGGTGGCAAGAACATCTGCGACGGCGGTGGTGCTGATCAATAGCCAGCTTCCGGGATGAGCGTATTCCACGTCGGGCAGTTCACGCTGGCGCCATTCGATGGTCAACAGCCGCTCGGCCAGTACCCGATCTTTCTTGTCTTTCTCGGAGAGACCGGTGTCCAATCGCAACCCCTGCACGGCGAGCAGGATTGCCCCGTGCTCATCGAGCACCTCGAGATCAGCCTCGATACCGGAACTGTCGGCTTTCGACACGCGTGTGTAGCAGTAGTGGGCGTCGCGAGCCGAGTGGTAGGCCCGCAATCGGCGGATACTGTGCGGCAGCGCCAACACGCTCCCGCCAACCGCCTGCATGGCCGGATGAGCCGCGACCGTGTGAAAACAGGCTTCCAGCAATGCTGGGTGCGCGGTGAAACCGTGTTGGTGGGAGCGGATTTGGCGGGGGAGCGCGACCTCGGCCAGCACGCTGCCGCCCCCTTCGCCGGTGTGCACCGCGCCAATAACGGAGAACGCAGGACCGTATTTCGCGCCCCGCTCATCCAGGCGCTTACGCAACTCGTCGCCACCCGCACTTTGCCGGTGCGCGGCGATAAGCGCGGCAATGTCGTGCGCGGCGAGTTGTCCGTCGTCAGCGGCATGCAGTACTGCGTTGCTAAGCCGGGTTTTCTCGCCTCCCCGAAATGCCTCTACCGTGAACTCGACGACGCCCGAGAACGACAACGACGCCGAAGCGCTGATCGTGGTCTGCTCATTTAGCGGCAGCGCCTGCTCGAAGCGGATATCGCGGACTTCCGAAGTCTCGCCCAGCACCGTGTGCGCGGCGGCCAACGCCATCTCGCAATGGGCCGCCGCCGGAAGCGCAGCGACACTTTGGATCTGGTGGTCATCCAGCCACGGCTGGGCGGCGGTGCCGACCTCTCCTTGCCAGACATGACGCTCCGGCTCTTCCTGCAAGCGCACATGCGCACCCAGTAGCGGGTGTACCGAAACAGTGCATCCGCCGTTGGTGGCGGAGGATCGCTGATCGTCGCGGTCCAACAGCAGCCGACGGTGCGTCCAGGTTGGCAGGGGCGCGTCCACCAGTCGCCCGCTGGGATAGAGCGCGGAGAAGTCGACCGCTGCGCCCGCATTGTGCAGATCCGCCAGGAGGCCGCGCAGTCCGTGCGGCAGCGCTCGCTCGTGTCGCATGCCGGCCACAGCGGCCACCGAGATGTCGAGGCTGCGAGCGTTCTGTTCGAGAGGGGCGTCGAGCAGGGAATCTGCTGTCAGCTCGGCGAAGACCCGGTAGCCGTCCTGCATCGCGGCCTGGACCGCCGCGGCGAACCGCACCGTGCGCCGCACATTGT
>NZ_DASUHS010000267.1:0-10689 GCF_036273375.1 Mycobacterium sp.
GCTGTTGCCGCCGAAGACCATGCGGGCGTTGATCGGGCGGATCTGCGAGCAGGAGGGCGTCGCCGTCGACGACGCCGTCTACCCGCTGGTGATACGCGCCGGCGGCGGCTCGCCTCGCGACACCCTGTCGGTGCTGGATCAGCTGGTGGCCGGCGCCGAGGGCGCCCACGTGACCTATCAGCGGGCGCTGGGCCTCCTGGGGGCCACCGACATGGCGCTGATCGACGACGCCGTGGACTCACTTGCCGCTGCCGATGCCGCGGCGCTGTTCGGCGCGGTGGAGTCGGTGATCGATGCCGGGCACGACCCACGGCGTTTCGCCACCGATCTGCTCGAGCGGTTTCGCGACCTGATCCTGCTGCAGGCCGTTCCGGATGCGGCCAGCCGTGGCGTGGTGGACGCACCGGAGGACGTGTTGGAGCGGATGCGTGAGCAAGCGACCCGGATCGGGCCGGCGACCCTGACCCGCTACGCCGAGGTGGTGCAGGCGGGGCTGGGCGAGATGCGCGGAGCGACAGCGCCGCGTCTGCTGCTCGAGGTCGTGTGTGCGCGGCTGCTGCTGCCCTCGGCGAGCGACACCGAGTCGGCGCTGCTGCAACGCGTCGAGCGAATAGAGACCCGGCTGGACATGTCGATTCCCGGCTCCGAAGCCACCGCCGCGGCGCCTCGCAGCGCGCCGGCGCCGGCCGAACGCGAGCAATCCGCCCGGTTCACCCGGCCGTCCGCGGCGGCCGCTGCCAAGCCCGAACCGAAACCCGAAGCGCAATTCGAACCGAAGCCTGAACCCAAGCCGGCTCCGGTCGCCGAACCGGTTCCCGCACCGGATGCGGCGACGGCGCCCGCACCGGCTCCGGCGCCGGCGGCCGAATCAGCTTCTGCGCCAGGTGAACTCAACACTGCGGCGGTGCGCAGCATGTGGCCCACGGTGCGCGAGAAGGTGCGTCAGCGCAGCCGTACCACCGAGGTGATGCTGGCCGGGGCGACCGTCCGGGCCATCGAGGGCAACACGTTGGTGCTGAGCCATGAATCGGCGCCGCTGGCCAAGAGGCTCTGCGAACAGCGCAACGCCGACGTCATCGCCGAAGCGCTCAAAGACGCGCTGGGTGTCAATTGGCGGGTGCGGTGTGAGGCCGGCGTACCGGCGTCGGCCGCGTCACGCCCGCCCGCCGGCGGGGAAGCCGGGCCGGCGGTTCCCAACGTGGCCGAGCCCGCACCCGACGTCGATACCGCGCGCCGAGACGAAGAGGAACACATGCTCGCCGAGGCGGTCCGCGACGAGCCGTCGGCGCCGCGCCGCGACCCCGAAGAGGTCGCGCTCGAACTGCTGCAGAACGAGCTGGGCGCCCGCCGCATCGACAACGGCTAGCGCGTTAGGCCGTCCACCACGGCCGCAGCGGCAGGTCGTCATCGCCCCGCACGTCGGTGTTGGCTGCCAGCACATGATGGAGCTGAAGGTTGTTCTGCTCGAACGCCACCCGGGATCCCGCCATGTACAGGCCCCACACCTTGGCCGTCGGCAAGCCGACCTCGGCGACCGCCACGTCCCAGTGCTCGACCAGGTTGTGGCACCAGTCGCGCAGCGTCATCGCGTAGTGATGGCGGAAGTTCTCCGCGTGCAGCACCTCGAAGCCCACATCCTGGATCGCACTGGTGATGCGGCCCGAGCCGGTCAGCTCCCCGTCCGGGAACACGTAGCGATCGGTGAATCCGCCGGCGAACGAGGTCGAGGTGTTGTCGTGGCGGGTGATGCAGTGGTTGAGCAGCAGGCCGCCGGTGCGCAGCTTCGACTTCAGGAACCCGAAGTAGGCCGGGTAATTCTTGACGCCGATGTGCTCGGTCAGCCCGATGGATGAGACGGCGTCGAACTGCGCCTCGCCGACGTCGCGGTAGTCGGAGTGCCGCACCTCGGCCAGCTCCGCCAGCCCCTCGTCGGCGATCGCTCGCTGGGCCCACTTCGCCTGCTCGACCGACAGGGTGGCGCCGATCGCGCGGACGCCGCGGCGCGCGGCGTAACGCACCATGCCGCCCCAGCCGCAGCCGACATCAAGCAGCCGGTCACCCGGCTGCAGCCGCAACTTCTCGAAAATCAGTCGGTACTTGTTTTGCTGCGCATCTTCCAGCGTCGCCTCGGCGTTGGGATAGACCGCGCAGGTATAGGTCATCGACGGACCCAACACCAGTTCGTAGAAGGCGTTGGAGACGTCGTAGTGGTGATGGATGGCCTCGGCGTCGCGGGCCTTGGTGTGCATCAGGCCGTCGGCGATCCGGCGCCACCGTGGCAGGGTTTCCTGCGGTGGTGGTGACACCGGCAACAACCGCTCAAAGCCCATCGAGCGGACGACGTTGGCCAGCACCCGGGCCGGCGGCCGCTTGAATTCGACCCGATCGGTCAGCGTCTTGAGCAGTTGGTACGGATCACCCGGATGCACGCCGTACGCCTGCAGGTCGCCCGACACGTAGGCGCGGGCCAGGCCGAGTTCGCCGGGCGCGGTGGCCAGGTAGGTGGCTCCGCGAGGCGTCCGAAGATCCAGGCCCAGTTCGGCGTCTTCGCTTCCGGCCGTGCTGCCGTCGTAGGCGGTGAACTTCAACGGATGTCGCCCGGTCGCGGCGAAGACCTCCAGGATCTGGGCCATGTTCAATTTGCCCGTCGGCGAGCGGTGGGGTTCTTTTGTCGTCGTCATCGCCGTTGCACCGCCTTCGCGTAGAGGTCGAGTAAGCGAGAATCGGGGTCATAGGTTTTCTTGACGGTGTTGTAGGCCTCGCCGCCGTACAACTCGTCAAAGTCCTCACGGGAGTAAAAGGACTCGGAATACAGCGACTTGTGGCCACCGAGTTCGTCCACCTTGGCTTCGATCATCCGGTTGGTGGCGCCCTCGGTGGCGCCGGCCGGCACCGACGACCAAAAGCCGACGTTGACGTAGGTGTGATCCGGCCGCATCGGGTACAGCGGCCAGTCGTGGTGGTCGCGCAGACGCAACGGGCACAACCAGATTGGTGTGATGGGCACGCTGTCCAGGAACCACTCCAGGAAGTCGCAGGTCCGTTCGACCGGCACCTCGATATCTTGCACCACCCGTTCCCGTGCCGGCCGGCCGTTCCGGGTCTCGATGCGGTCGGACAGCCCGAAGCGGCGGTCCATGGAGATCAGCTTCGAATAGACGCTGCTGCTCCGATAGCGACGCGGCCACCAGCGTCGCAGCCGCGGGTTCTGCACGCCGAACGCGCGTGAGCACCAGAACCAATCGGTGTCCCAGCGCCAGAAGTAGTCGTTCATGGTCAGCCGGTCATCCTTGGTGGCTTCCACGCCCGGACCGTCGTGCCGGATGGACTGGTAGTAGATGTTACGGCCGGTGTAGTCGCTGACCGGGCCGGGAGTGGTGGTCCGCCGGCCCACGCACAGGTAGCTTTCGTCGGCGCTGAAGACGACCCCGTCGAGGTAGTCGACGGGCGTCCCGCCCTGCCCGCCGGTGTCGATGATGCGTTCCATGGCCGCGACCAGATCGGGCAGCGAGCGGAATCGGACGTGCCGCAGGGCCACGAACGGCGCGACGGATTCCAGCTCGATCCGAAGCCGAGTTGAATAACCAAGCGTCCCATAGGAATTCGGGAAGGCGCGGAACAGGTCGGGATGCTGGGTGCGCGAGGTGGTGAGCAAATCGCCAGCGCCGGTGAGGATGTCCATCTCGAGCACCGATTCATGCGGCAGACCGTTGCGGAACGACGACGACTCGATGCCCAGGCCGCTGACCGCGCCGCCGAGGGTGATGGTCTTCAGCTGCGGGACGACCAGCGGCGAAAGACCATACGGCAGCGTCGCGGCCACCAGGTCCGCATAGGTGCACATGCCGGCCACGTCGGCGGTGCGGGTTTCGGGATCCACGCTCAGAACGCCGGTCAGTCCGGACGTGTCCAGACCGGGCGCATCACGTTTGGTGCGGGCGCGGAACAGATTTGACGTCGGCTTGGCCAGCCGGACGGCTGAGGTTGCTGGGATGGATCGATAACTTGCCAGCATCCGGTCAACGCCAGACTTGTGGGCCGAGAGTGCAGATCCAAGGACAGGCACCACATATACCCTAGTCTTCGACAACAGCCCGTGCACCCGCCACAAGGGCAGCGCCGGGAAATCATCATGAGGAGGGGTCGCCTTGGCACAGGTGAGCGCGGAGAGCACCATCTTGATCAACGCGGAGCCTGCGGCAACCCTTGCCGCCGTCGCGGACTATCAGACTGTCCGCCCGAAAATTCTCTCCCCGCAGTACAGCGATTACCAGGTGCTGCAGGGTGGGCAGGGGCCCGGCACCGTCGCCAAGTGGAAACTGCAAGCCACCAAATCGCGGGTGCGCGACGTGCAGGTCAACGTCGACGTGGCCGGGCACACCGTCATCGAGAAGGACGCGAACTCGTCGATGGTGATCAATTGGACGGTCGCTCCCGCCGGACCCGGCTCCAGCGTCACTGTGAAGACCACCTGGACCGGTGCCGGCGGTGTGAAGGGCTTCTTCGAGAAGACCTTTGCGCCCTTGGGGCTCAAGAGGATTCAGGGCGAGGTACTGGCCAACCTGAAGAAGGAACTGGAGAGCTGAGCTAGCTCGGCGCAATCAGACTCAGCGCGCCTGGCCCTGCGACGCGAGGAAACCCGCGACACCGCGGACCAGTGCGTCGGCGTACTTCTGCCGGCCTTCGGCGGACTCCGTCAGCGCCGAGTCCGCGGGGTTCTTCATGTTGCCGCACTCGACCAGGATCGACGGGTACTGCGCGAGGTTCAGCCCGGTCAGGTCCGAGCGGCCGTAAAGACCGTTCTGGCCGATGTAGTTGGCCGGCGGGATCCCCGACGCCTGCATCTGGTCGCGCATGATCCGCGCGTACTGCACCGACGGGCCCGCCTGCACCTGGTTGAGCGGCGGGGCCGAGTAGTTGACGTGGAATCCCCGGCCGGACGGCGGGCCACCGTCGGCGTGGATGGACAGGACGGCATTGGGGTGCAGCGCGTTGGCCGCGTTGGCGCGTTCGTCGACGCACGGTCCCGGGCCGTTGTCGTTGGCGCGGGACAGCGCGGTCCGCACTCCCAGAGCGTTCAGCTCGGCGCGGACGCGCAGCGCGGTGTCCCAGGTGAAGGTGTGCTCCATGTAGCCGCTGTTGGTGGCCGTCCCGCTGGTCTGGCAGTCCTTGGTACCGCCGCGACCGGTGGGCACCTGGCGATTGATGGAGCCATCGTTGGAACCGTTATGGCCCGGATCGATGAAAACCACCATGCCGGCGATGTTGGACGGGACCGCCGTCGCGGTTGGCATGATCGCCGTCGAAGCAGCGGCGAGCACACCCACCGCCAATTTGATCCCGACACGTCTGCTCAGTCGTAGGTCCACGGCGCAAAGCTAACGCCGCGCGGTCTACGCTGGGGGTTTCGAATCGCCGGACACTCACGAGCGAAACCAACTCGAGACCAAGATGCGAGGGGATTGTCATGCAACCCGGAGGCGATATGTCGGCGCTGCTGGCCCAGGCGCAGCAGATGCAGCAGAAGCTCATGGAGGCGCAGCAACAACTGGCGAACGCTGAGGTGCATGGTCAGGCCGGTGGGGGCTTGGTCGAGGTCGTCGTCAAGGGCAGCGGCGAGGTGGTCGCGGTGAAGATCGATCCCTCCGTCGTCGACCCGTCTGACGTAGAGACCTTGCAGGACCTGATCGTCGGCGCCATGGGTGATGCTTCCAAGCAGGTCACCCGGATGGCCCAGGAACGGCTGGGGTCGCTGGCCGGTGGCTTCGGCCCGCCGCCGGGACAACCGCCCGCGCCGGCGCCGGGGCTTTAGACTCCGCGACCGACATGTTCGAAGGACCCGTCCAGGATTTGATCGACGAGCTCGGCAAGCTGCCGGGCATCGGGCCCAAAAGCGCCCAACGCATCGCCTTCCACCTGTTGTCGGTCGAACCGCCGGATATCGACCGGCTGACCGCGGTGCTGGCGAAGGTCCGCGACGGGGTGCGGTTCTGTGCGGTGTGCGGCAACGTCTCCGACAACGAGCGCTGCCGGATCTGCGCGGATCCCCGCCGGGACGGCTCGCAGGTGTGCGTCGTCGAGGAGCCCAAAGACGTCCAGGCCGTCGAGCGCACCCGCGAATTCCGTGGCCGCTACCACGTGCTGGGCGGTGCGCTCGATCCGTTGTCCGGCGTGGGGCCCGAGCAGCTGCGGATCCGCGAGCTGCTGAGCCGGATCGGGGAGCGGGTCGACGACGTCGACATCACCGAGGTGATCATTGCCACCGACCCGAACACCGAAGGCGAGGCGACGGCCACCTACCTGGTGCGGATGCTGCGCGACATCCCCGGCCTGACCGTGACGCGGATCGCATCGGGGCTGCCGATGGGCGGTGACCTGGAGTTCGCCGACGAACTGACGCTCGGTCGCGCGCTGACCGGCCGCCGCGCCATGGCCTGAACACGGGCCCGCAATCTCTCACGCGCCGGCCAGCTCGCCGGCGTCGCTTTCGACTGCAGGCCCAGATCCCGGCAGCGGCTTGCCGGCGACTTCCGGCATGAATCGAAGGGCGACCGTCCCCACCAAGCCCGCGAAGATCAGCATGTAGGCCGGCACCATGGCGCTGCCGGTGGCGGATATCAGCGCTTGAGCGATCACCGGAGTGGTTCCGCCGACGGTCGATAGCGCGATGTTGTACGAGATTGCCAGCGCTCCGTTGCGCACCCTGGTCGGAAACAGCGCCGGTAGCGCCGCGGGGGTGGTGCTGTCGAAACACAATTCCATCAGTCCGACCAGCAGCACACCGATGAAGATCAACGGAAAGATACCGCCGAAACGCATCAGCAAGAATGCCGGGACCGACGCCAAAACGAGCAATCCGCAGCCCGTCCACATGATCGGTTTGACGCCGATACGGTCGGACAACATGGCGACGAACACCACCGCGGCCATCAGGATCGCCAACGTTGCCACGATAATCACTAGCCCGGCCGTGTTGCCCACGTGCACAACCACTTTGAGGTATGTCGGCAAGTATCCGGTCAGCATGAAGTCGGGGACCTGTGAGGTCACCACGACTGCCGCGCAGACCACCATCGGCTTCCACTGCTCCACCACTGTGCGCCGAAATTGCTGCCAGCCGCGGTCAACTGGCGTATCCGCGTTGCTGCTCACCTGTTTGTAGGCGGGTGACTCCTCGATCCGCAGCCGCAAATAGAGAGCGAGGACGCCGAACGGCGCTCCCAGCAACAGCGGAATCCGCCAGCCCCACGCCAACATGTCGTGGCTCGGCAGCCAGGCCTGCAAAGCGGTCACCAGCAACCCGGCGAGTACGAACCCGACCAGGTTGCCCAGCGGCAGGAACCCGACCATCCTGCCGCGTTTGCGGTCCGGGGCCCGCTCGACGAGATAGGTCATCGCGCCGACGAATTCGCCGCCGGTAGACAGGCCTTGAAAGATCCGGGCGACCAGCAGCAGGATCGGCGCCCAGATGCCGATGGTGCTGTAGCCGGGCAGTAAGCCGGTCATGGTCGTCCCCACCGCCATCAGCAGGATCGTGATCACCAAAACCCGCTTGCGCCCGACGCGGTCACCGAGGGGGCCAAGGACGAACCCGCCGAGCGGGCGGACCACGTACGCCGCCGCCAGCGTGCTGAAGGTGGCGATGAGATGGACCGCGCTGACGCTATTGCCCGGGTAGAACACCTGCGCGATGGTGGTCGCGATGTAGCCGTAGATGCCGAAGTCGTACCACTCCATGAAATTGCCGATGGCAGTAGCCAGGGTGTCCCGGCGCATCGCCGAATCGGTGTCCCGGGAGTCAGTGCCTGTGGCGCCGTGGCGTCGGATGCTCATTGACACGTCGCGTACCCATAACTTTGCTGCCCGGAACCGGTTCTGCCTGCAACCACACGTTTCGCCTCAGCGAGCCGCTAACCGCTCGCGGCGCAGCGACTGGACCTCGGGCAGCTCCAGCGGAGCCAGCTCGCCGACCACCTTGCTGAGCAGTAGGTCGGCCAGCTCCGGGTTGCGGGCCAGGCACGGCCCGTGCATGTAGGTCGCGATCACGCTGCCCTGCACCGCACCGTCGAAGCCATTGCCCGGGGGGTCGCACCGGTTGCCTGCGCCCTTGACCACCGCGCCCAGCGGCGACGCCGCCGGTCCCAGCACGGTGCCGCCGCGGTGGTTCTCGAAACCGGTGAGACGCTCGGTCAGGCCCGCCAGCAGCGGCTTGGTCGCCAGCTCGCCGATGGTGCGCGCCTGTTGCGGTGACGTCGTCGCGTCCAGCATGCCCACGCCGTCGACGCGCTCCCCGGCCGACGTTTCATACCAGTGCCCGAGCACCTGAACGGCGGCGCAGATGGCCAGCACCGGGGCGCCCCGTTCGGCGGCGCGCTGCAGGCCGGGGTGCTTGATCAGGTGTCGGGTGGCCAGGCGCTGCGCGTAGTCCTCGGCCCCGCCCAGCGTGTACAGGTCCAACGACTCGGGTACCGGGTCGGCCAGCGTGATCTCGACGATCTCGGCGGCGATGCCGCGCAGCCGGAGTCGCTGCCGCAACACCAGGGCGTTGCCGCCGTCGCCGTAGGTGCCCATCACGTCGGGCAGCACCAACCCGATCCGCACCACCGAGTCAGCCATGGCGCGCCAATCCCCGTTGCAGCTGGAGGAAGGCGGTGTAGTTGGCAACGACCTCCACCCGCCCCGGCGGGCATGATGCGATCGCGGCGACAGTGTCGTGCACCAGGGTGTGCTCGACGCCCGCGTAGCCGAGACGCACCGCCAGGTCGGTGCCGCGCTCGCCGGCGGCTACGACTTCCGTCTCTTCGAAGTGCTCGAATCGCACATCCCAGAGCCACGAAAGGTCTTCCCCGTCGGGCACCTGGCCGTTGACGGAGATGACCACCCCGGCCGCATGCTTGTCCACCATCGACAGCGCCTCCTGCCAGCCGGCCGGGTTCTTGGCCAGCAGGATGCGCACCTCGTGCGCACCGACGCGAACGGTCCGATAACGCCCTGCGACCTCGTCGACCACCGAGACGGCGGCCACCGCCGAGGCGGGATCTGCGCCCAACGCGACCGCTGCCGCGACGGCCTGGGCGGCATTGCCCCGGTTGACCGCACCGGGCAGCGCCAACCGCATCGGCAGGGCCAGGCCGTCGGGCCCATAGAGGGTGTCGTCGTCGAACCACCACTGTGGGCTGGGCCGTTTGAAGTCCGCACCCGTGGAATACCAGTGACCCCGGTCGCGGACGATGATCTCGCCGCTGCGCGGGCAGCTGACGGAGTCGTTCGGCCACGAACCGCCCGCGGCCACCCACACCACGTTGAGGCTGTCGTACGCGGCGGATGTCATCAGCACGTCGTCGCAGTTGGCCACGACGACCGCCGTGGGGTGCCGGGCCAGGCCAGCGCGCAGGGTCCGCTCGATGACATTGATTTCGCCGACCCGGTCCAGCTGGTCGCGCGAGAGGTTGAGCAGCACGACGACGCTGGGTTCGACGGCGTCGGAAACGTGCGGCACGTGCATTTCGTCGACTTCGAGGGCCGCCAGGGGTGCATCGCGTTTGCCGGCCAGCGCCGCGACCAGGCCGGCGTCCATGTTGGCGCCCTCGGCGTTGGTGGCCACCGCGCCCAGCGTCGCCAGCGCGGCCGACGTCATCCTCGTGGTGGTGGATTTGCCGTTGGTGCCGGTGACGACGACGGTGCGCCGTCCGACGGCCAGTTGCCGGAGAACCGAGCGGTCCAGCGCCATCGCGATGAGGCCCCCGATCATCGCGCCGGCCCCGCGTCCAGTCACCCGCGACGCCCACCGCGCGCTCGCTCCTGCAGCGAGGGCCATACGGGCACGGGTGTTGACCACCCGGGAAGTTTAAGGGGGCCGGGTCGTCCGCATCGAATTCCAGGGCGCCGCGGGTCGCCCGCGTGATTCATCCGCCCGACACGGCGCGCAGTGAACAGGCGATGTCGGTCGGCCGTGCCATCCTCAGTGCATGAGCGGGGTGTCCTGGGGACGGCCGGCCAGCGAGCCGGACGCGGGCTGGGCCGTCGTCGATGTCGAGACCTCGGGCTTTCGGCCGGGTCAGGCACGGATCATCAGCGTTGCGGCGCTCGGCCTGGACGCCGACGGCAACGTCGAACACTCGGTGGTGAGCCTGCTCAACCCCGGCGTGGACCCCGGTCCCACCCACGTGCACGGCCTGACCGCCGCGATGCTGGAAGACCAGCCGCAGTTCGCCGACATCGTCGGCGACGTGGCCGAGGTGCTGCGCGGCCGCACGTTGGTAGCCCACAACGTGGCGTTCGACTATGCGTTTCTTGCCGCCGAAGCCGAACTGGCCGAGACCGAACTGCCCGTCGACAGCGTCATGTGCACCGTCGAGCTGGCCCGACGGCTGGACCTCGGCGTCGACAACCTGCGGTTGGAGACGCTCGCGGCGCACTGGAGCGTCACCCAGGAGCGGCCGCACGACGCCTTCGACGACGCGATGGTGCTGACCGGCGTGCTGGCCTCGGCCCTCAAGCTGGCCCGAGAAGGCGACATCTGGTTGCCGATACATCCGGTGACCCGGCGCCGCTGGCCGAACGGCCGGGTCACCCATGACGAGCTGCGACCGCTCAAGGTGCTGGCGTCCCGCATGCCCTGCCCGTATCTCAACCCGGGCCCCTACGTAGGCGGCCGACCCCTCGTGCAGGGCATGCGGGTGGCGCTGG
>NZ_DASUHS010000268.1:0-2426 GCF_036273375.1 Mycobacterium sp.
AGATATTGCGGGGTGTCCTTCAGGGTGAAATAGAAGGGGTCCGATTTATCCTGACCCGGGCAGTTCATGTAAGGCACACCGGGCGAGCGGAAACCCTGCGCCCAGTCGTCCCAGCTCGAAGTCTTGGTCGTGTCGATCAGCGTGAGGCTCGTGGTGCCGTCCGGTGCCGTGGTCTCCTGATACAGATTGATCGTCACGCCGGGCACGTCCGGCGTCCAGCTGGTGTGCAGCAGCAGGGTCGGATCGTCGAACGGGCGGGTGGAGGCGTAGATGACCTCGCCATGGATGCCGCCATTTTCCGCTGGCTTGCCGTTCTTCGCTTCGGCGAAGGCGGCCTTGCCGAACTCCAGGAACTCGTAGGAGCCGATGAAACCCTGCCAGGCCTCGGTGTTCACCCAGGGAGGATCGATGCGACCCGTGGAGCCGCCGGGACCACCGCCGTTCGGGTTGCTCAGGCGATCCTGCGCACTGCAGTCGGCATCGGCGCAGTAGACCGCACCAGGGACGCGCAGCGCCGCAGGCACCGAGTTTTGCTCGACCGTATTCGCCAGATGATCCGCAATCTGCGAAGTGCCGCCGCCGGGCGTTCCGTCCGCGGGTCCGCCCGCATCGTACACCACGTGGACACCTGTGTTCTTGTACCGCGTCGTGTCCGTCTCGAGCACGTACCAGTTAAAGAGTGGGAAGATCTCGTTGAAGCTCGCAAGACCATTCAGGTCGGTGTTGTTGAAGTTGGAGTAGCTCCCGTCGCGGAAGCGGTTGTTGGTGACAACGAGGGACAGACCCGGCTCGGTGAAGTTGCCCGAGGAGTCAGTATCGCGCTTGCCATTGCCATTGGTATCCAGGAAGGTCGTGGTCGCGAGGTCGGTGTGCCACTGCAGCTCCGCGAGCCCGGTTCCCGCACCATCGGGGCCGCCGCCGAAGTCGAAGCCGCTTCCGCTGAGCTGGACTGGGGTGGACAGGCCGTCCACGATCTGGTCGTTCCACTGATCGAACACCGTGACGCGCCAGTTGCCGTTCGGCAGTCCATTGAGCTGGAAGTGGCCGTCGCTGTCGCACTTGGCGAAGGCGAAGTCCTCGCCGTCCGGATCGCCGAAGCTCACGTAGCATTGCGTGAAGGACAGCGCGGAGTTGTCACCGCTGCTGTAGAGGCGCTGGTCGGGGGTCCGGCTCTGCCGCTCCATCGTCACGTAGCCCTGGACCGTGTTCGTGCAATTGTCCGTGGGATCGGCGGTGTGCGCCGCGGCACACTCGGCCTTCTTTCGGGAGTTGATGATCGCCGGGTTGGCAAAGCCGATGGTGACATGGAAGCCGGCGGGGCCGAACTCCTGGAAGTAGGCAGGGCCGCCCACCTTGATGAAGGAGTCATGCGCCTTCTGGCCATCGAGCGTGTTGGTCTGCAGCCACTCCTCACCGCGCGCGATGCGGTCCGCTCCCGGATCAGCCTGCACGCCATAACGACCGGGCATCATGTTCGCGATGACCGCCTGGCCGGCTAGTGGCGAGAGCGTCACGCCGTCGGACTCGTATCTCGGACAGGTGACGATCATGCCAATGAGGCCGTCCTTGGATTTTGGCGAGATCGGGCAGGCATCCCTGCCGGTGGCCGGATCGATCTGCCCGGCCAGGCTGTTGGACAACGGCTGATTGAACATGTCATAGGTCATCTGACCGGTGGCATCGCCCGTGCCACCGGCGTCATCCCACAGGCGGATCTCGAATCCGCCCAGGCCCGGCTCGTTCGGCGCGAGCACGTCCACGCCGCCACCGGCGTCGTTCTCGCCGTTGAGCGGGAAGTCATCCTCGAACACGAACACCGAGATCTTGGCTGGCTGGAAGGGCGTCTCCTGCAGCAGGACATTGACGCTGGACTGGCTCGGCACGATCGGTGCGCCACCCATGCTATGGCCGCAGGTGCCGGTGCCCGGGGCAAAATCATCGCCCGCGGGCCCCGAGGGGCAGTCGAGTGCGATGCTGAACTGGCGGGTGCTCTTGGTGTTGTTGTTGGTTGGGTTATCGGTGGTGCTGGGCGGGACCGGCGCACCGGCCCCGGAAGTGAATGAGTTGCCCGCATCGCCCGGCAGAACCGAGATGTAGTAATGCTTGCTCGGATCCAGGTGGACCTGGGCGGGGTCGACCGGGATCTGCTGCGGGTTGGCCGGATCGATCAGCTCGCTCGGGGCGCGGCAGACGCCATTACCCTTGTCGCAAACGGTGGGTTGCCCGAGCAGCGTCTGGCCGTATTCGCAGGCGTACTTGCCGACACACCCCGCAGCGACTACCGGCATGTAGCTGGTATGGAAATTGGTGCCGAGGCTGGGCGTCGGCTGGCCGGAGTTCACCTGGTTGGGATCGATGTGGAAAGTACGGTCTTCCTCGATGATCCAGCGGTAGTCACCGATGCTCACTGGCGTGTTGCCTACCTG
>NZ_DASUHS010000269.1:0-2109 GCF_036273375.1 Mycobacterium sp.
GTGCTCAGCTGCTCGAACGCGCGGCCTTCCTCGTCCGACAGATCCGGGGGCGGCGGGTCGCCGCGCTGGACCGCCTTGTTGATGTCGGCTGGAGCGGTACCCGGCATGTTGGAGTGAATGCCGAGCAATTCCGGCGCGGCCTGTATCCCCATCGCCTGCGTGACGGCCGCGCCCCAGTCGCCGCCCTGCGCCACGAACCGGTCGTAGCCGAGGCGTTTCATCAGCGTGACCCAGGCGCGGGCGATCCGGGGCGGATCCCAGCCGGTGGCGGTCGGCTTGGCGGAGAACCCGTGACCGGGCAGCGAGGGAATGACCAGGTGAAACGCGTCCGCGGCGGTCCCGCCGTGCGCCTCGGGGTTGGTGAGCGGCTCGATGATCTTCAGCTGCTCGATGACCGAGCCGGGCCACCCGTGCGTGACGATCAGCGGCAGCGCGTCCTCGTGCGCGGAGCGGACGTGAATGAAGTGGATGTCGAGCCCGTCGATCTCGGTTATGAAGTGCGGCAGGTCGTTCAGCCTCGCCTCGCATTTGCGCCAGTCGTAGTCAGTCGCCCAGTACCCCGCTAGATCTTGCATCATCGCCAGCGGCGTGCCCTGCGAGTCGTCGGTGACCGTCTCGACCTCGGGCCACCTGGTCGCGTTCACGCGGTTGCGCAGATCGGTGAGGTCTGCCTCGGGGAAGCCGACCGTGAACGGGCGGATGGCGATGTCTTCGGCGGGCATTTCGTCTCCTAACGCTTGTCGACGTCGATGATGGCTTGAGCGAAGGCCTGCGGGGCCTCTTGCGGCAGGTTGTGCCCGACGCCGCCAGAGACGGTCCGGTGCGCGTACGGGCCCGCGAACTTCGCCGCGTAGGCGCCGGGTTCCGGATGAGGTGCGCCGTTGGCATCACCTTCGAGGGTGATCGTCGGCACGGAGATGACCGGGCTCCCGGCCAGCTGCTTTTCGAGATCGTCGTATTGTGACTCGCCCTTGGCCAGGCCGATCCGCCAGCGGTAGTTGTGGATCACGATGGCGACGTGATCCGCATTGTCAAAGGACGTGGCGCTCCGGTTGAACGTCGCATCGTCGAAGTTCCACTCGGGCGAGGCCGTGTGCCAGATGAGCCGCGCGAACTCGCGCCGGTATCTGTCATAGCCCGCCCGGCCCCGTTCGGTGGCGAAATAAAACTGGTACCACCACGAGAGCTCGGCCGCCGGGGGCAAGGGCGCCTCGCCGGCCTCCTGATTGCCAATCAGGTAGCCGCTGACCGACACCATGGCCGTGCACCGGCCGGGCCACAGCGCGGCCACGACATTGGCCGTCCGCGCGCCCCAGTCGAAACCGCCGAGGATCGCATCGGCGAGGCCAAGCGCGTCCATGAGCGTGATGACGTCAACCGCGAGGACCGATTGCTGGCCGTTCCGGGGCGTCGCATCAGAGAGGAAGCGGGTCGTGCCGTACCCGCGTAGGTACGGAACGATCACCCGGTATCCGGCCGAAGCGAGCAGCGGGGTGACATCCGCGTAGCTGTGAATGTCGTACGGCCAACCGTGCAGCAGGATGACCACCGGGCCATCGCCAGGACCGGCTTCGGCGTACCCGACGCTCAGCACACCCGCGTCGACCTGCTTCAGTGTCCCGAACGAACCATCCGTTCCCGCCGTCATCGTCGCCTACTGGCCTGAACCCACGGTCGCCTGGGCGGCTTTCACGATGTGGTCGGTGACCGCCTGCGGCTGGGAAATCATGATCACGTGCGAGCCCTCGACCTCGACGATGTCGGCGCCGGCCCGCTGGGCCATGGACCGGACAAGGTCGGCTCCCGCGGCCTTGTCGCCGGTGGCGACCACGGCCCAGGACGGTAGCTTCTTCCAGGCTGGCGGTCCGCAGACGTCGGTGAACGCCGCGGCCGCGACGGGACGCTGGGTCGCGGCCATCAGCGCCGTGGTCTCCGGCGGCAGGTCGGCGGCGAAGACCTCTCGGAGCAGCGCCGGGTTGATCCCGAACTCGACCGCGGTCTCCCCGCCCGGTCCGGCGGGATAGGTGTACTGGACTTGGGCCGTGTTCAGGATGCTGTCCTTGGACTCGCTCGCGACTTCGCCGAGGCGTTCGCCTTCGTCGGGGGCGA
>NZ_DASUHS010000270.1:0-36776 GCF_036273375.1 Mycobacterium sp.
GCTTCCCCGACCCGGGTGTCCAGCGGGCTGGGGACGATCCGGTCGAGCGCGAGGTCGTCGCTGACGACGGAGAAGATCGCCTCGGCCGCGGCGACCATCATCTTTTCGGTGATCCGGCGCGCGCCGGCTTCCAGCGCGCCGCGGAACACCCCGGGGAAGGCAAGCACGTTGTTGATCTGATTCGGGAAATCGCTACGGCCGGTGGCCACCACCGCGGCGTATTTGGCCGCGATTTGCGGGTGGATCTCCGGATCGGGATTGGACAAAGCGAACACGATCCCGCTGGGTGCCATGGAGTCGATCATCTCTTCGGGAATTACGCCCCCCGACAACCCCAGGAACACGTCGGCGCCCCGGATGGCATCGGCCAGGCTGCCGGTCAGGCCGGCGGGGTTGGTGCGCCGCGCCAGAGCCACCTTGACGTCGTTCATGTCATCGCGACCGGTGTGCAGAACCCCGCGCGAGTCGAGCACGGTGATGTCCGAAACACCCATCGCCATAAGGAGATTCGTGCACGCGACACCGGCCGCACCGGCTCCGGACACCACCACCTTCAGCGAGGTCATGTCGCGGCCGAGCGCCTTGCTGGCGCCCATCAGCGCGGCCAGCACCACGATCGCCGTGCCGTGCTGGTCGTCGTGCATCACCGGGCAGTCCAGCGCCTCGATGAGGCGACGCTCGATGTCGAAACAGCGCGGCGCCGAGATGTCCTCGAGGTTGACGGCGCCGAACGTCGGGCGCAGCCGCACCAGGGTTTCGACGATCTCGTCGGGATCCTTGGTGTCCAGCACGATCGGGATGGCGTTCAGCCCGCCGTACGCCCGAAACAGCGCGCACTTGCCCTCCATCACCGGCAGCGACGCCGCGGGCCCGATATCACCGAGACCCAGCACCGCGCTGCCGTCGCTGACCACGGCCACCAGCCGGTTCGCCCATGTGTAGCGGGCCGCCTGGGTGTGGTCGGCGGCGATCGCACGGCTGACCTGAGCCACGCCGGGGGTGTAGGCGATCGACAACGCGCGCTGGGTGTCCAGGGGCGACGTCAGGCCTACGGAAAGCTTGCCGCCTACATGTGCCTCGAAGATCTCCGCGTCGGTGATGACGCCCTGCTCGGCATGCGTCTGTATCGATTCAAGCAATTCGGACACGCGTTTCAGGGTACTGACTACCCGTTAGTAGGCCTAATCTGTGAGGCGGCTCTCAGTGCCGCCCCGCGGCGCCTCAGATCAGCTTGAGCTCGGTGACGGCGGCGCGCTCGTCGACCAGCTCGGCGGTGGTCTTGTCGATGCGGCCGCGCGAGAACTCGTCGATCTCCAGCCCCTGCACGATCGACCAGTTGCCGTCCTTGGTGGTCACCGGGAATGACGACACGATCCCCTCGGGCACGCCGTACGAGCCGTCGGAGAGGACCGCCATGGACACCCAGTCGCCGTCCGGGCTGCCCTGCAACCAGGACCGGGCGGCGTCGACGGTGGCGGAGGCGGCCGAGGCGGCCGAGGAGGCGCCGCGCGCGTCGATGATCGCCGCGCCGCGCTTGGCGACCGTTGGGATGAAGTCGTTCTCGATCCAGTTCTGGTCGTTGACCACCTCGGCAGCGTTCTTTCCGCCGACCTCGGCGTGGAAGATGTCGGGGTATTGGGTGGCCGAGTGGTTGCCCCAGATGGTCACCTTCTTGATGTCGGTGACCGCGGCGCCGGTCTTCTTGGCCAGCTGCGAGATCGCCCGGTTGTGGTCCAGGCGGGTCAGCGCGGAGAACCGCTCCTTCGGGATATCGGGGGCGTTGCTCAGCGCGATCAGCGCGTTGGTGTTGGCCGGGTTGCCGGTCACGCCGATGCGGACGTCGTCGGCGGCGACGGAGTTCAGTGCCTTGCCCTGCGCGGTGAAGATCGCACCGTTGGCCTCCAGCAGGTCGCTGCGCTCCATGCCCGGGCCGCGCGGCCGCGCGCCGACCAGCAGGGCGAGGTTCACACCGTCGAAAATCTTGTTCGCATCGGCGCCGATCTCCACGCCGGACAGCAACGGGAACGCGCAGTCGTCGAGCTCCATCACGACGCCCTCCAGCGCCTTGAGGGCGGGCTCGATCTCAAGGAGACGCAGCTCGATCGGGTGGTCGGCACCGAGCAACGAACCGCTCGCCAGGCGGAACAACAGGCTGTAGCCGATCTGGCCGGCGGCGCCGGTGACAGCGACCTTGAGAGGACTTGCGCTCACGTCGATTTACTCCTTGTGGAGAAGTTCGTGCAGATTCGGGTTTCGGCTCGAAACTAGCGCACTCTTCTCAACCGACGATCTCCGGTCCGCTACCAGGGCTTTCCCGACACCTGATCGTCGCGCTTTGAACAGCCGGAACGCGTACCATGGACCACCGCCTGGTCGGACCTGCGCTGGTGGGAGGTGGACGTGTTCCAAGGATTTGACGCATTGCCCGAAGCGCTTCGGCCCCTTGCACACGAACCGCACCCCAAGCCGGAGCCGGCACCGGAACCGCCCAAGGAGACGCTGGTTGACTGCGCCGTCTACGCGGACGGCCACCGGTTGCCCGGCAAACTCGGCTACGCGGCCGCCCTGGATAAAGTGCGTGAGATCGAAACGCTGGGGCACGACGGATTCGTCTGGGTCGGCTTGCGCGAACCCAACCAGTCCGAGATGCAAGAAGTGGCCGACGTGTTCGGGCTGCACCCGCTGGCCGTTGAAGACGCGGTGTGCGCCCATCAGCGGCCCAAGGTGGAGCGCTACGACGACACCCTGTTCCTCGTCCTCAAGACCGTCAACTACGTGCCCCACGAATCGGTGGTGCTGGCCCGCGAGATCGTCGAGACCGGCGAGATCATGGTCTTCGTCGATAAGGATTTCGTGGTCACAGTGCGCCACGGCGAACACGGCGGACTGTCCGACGTGCGCAAGCGGATGGACGGCGACCCCGATCAGATGCAGTTGGGCCCCTACGCGGTGATGCACGCGATCGCCGACCATGTGGTGGACCACTACCTCGAGGTGAGCAGTTTGATGTTGTCGGACATAGACGGCATCGAGGGGCTGGCGTTCGCCCCTGGCAGCAAGATCGACGTCGAACCGATCTATCTGCTCAAGCGCGAGGTAGTCGAACTGCGCCGGTGCGTCAATCCGCTGTCGGCCGCGTTCCATCGTATCCAGATGGACAACAAGGACGTGATCTCCAAAGAGGTGCGGCGCTATCTGCGCGACGTCGCCGACCATCACTCCGAGGCCGCGGACCAGATCGCCAGCTACGACGACATGCTCAACTCGCTGATCCAGGCGGCGCTGGCCCGGGTCGGGATGCAGCAGAGCAACGACATGCGCAAGATGGCGGCCTGGGCCGGTATCTTGGCGGTGCCCACCATGGTCGCCGCCATCTACGGGATGAACTTCCATTTCATGCCCGAGCTGAACTGGACGTGGGGTTACCCGGGAATCATGGCCGTCATGACCGTCTCCTGTGTGGGCCTGTACTTCCAGTTCCGGCGCAACAACTGGCTCTAGCGCGCCTCTGATCGGCCCGTCAATTGGGCTGTGCGGCAGGGCGTTTCGGATCCAGCACGTCGACGCCGTCGTTGTCCCACGCTTCACGCATCGCCTCGGCACCCTTGAGCCGCACCCACGCCGCTTCGGTGGCGGTGATGGGGGTCGCCGACAGGAACTGCACACGGTCGCGGGGCGGCTCCAGCGGCAGATCGCCAATCTCGCTGCGGCCCAACAGCACGGCGGTGAAGGGCACCCTCGTCGACGGGGATGCCCACAGCGGCGAGCCGAGATCGACCAACGCGTCGGCGCACAAGACCACCCCGTCGACGGCCGGCGCCGCCGCCAGGATCGCCAGGCTGCGCGCGATCCCGGAGACCGGACCGGGATCGCGCAACTGCAGCACGATTTCGGCGCGCGGACCGCGCAACGGATCGGCGACGTCGAGCGTCGGTTCGGTCATCGGGTGGCGCGAGCAGCCCAGCGTGACGTAGTGCACCGTTCCGTCCGGCTCGCGGAAACGCAACACCTCGATGGTCTCGGTGCCCAGGAATGTCACGCTCGCCGCATCGGGCTCGGCGTCGGTGAAGTGAGCCTGCAGATGCGCGCGCACCCGATCCGACGTCACGGGGTCCCCGACGGCGCGATGGTCAGGTTGGCCCCGGAATCCGCATCGAAGACCACCAGCTTGGTGGTGTCGAGCGCCAACTCGATCGATTGGCCGATGGCCGCCTTCGATTCGGCGGGAACCCTTGCCACGAACTCGTTTTCACGGGAGTCCGACTCGGCTGCCAGCTCGTCCAACTGGGCCGAGTGCGCGGCCCACGCCGCGGTGGAGAAGTAGACGTACTTGTCCGCGCCCAGCGACTCGACCAAGTCGACCTTCACCTCGAAGGTCAGCGCCCTGATGCGCTGGTAACCGTCGATCAGTCCGGCGTCGGACAGATGCTCGGGCCGCGCGCCGACGATGACGTTCGCGGGTTCCCGATGCCGGGCGATCATCTCTTGGATTTCCGGTGCCAGCATCACCTCGCCGAACGGCAGTTTGAGCCCAACGGGCGTCGGCTTGGCGGGGAAGAAATTCATCGCCGGCGAACCGATGAAGCCTGCGACGAACAGGTTGGCCGGATGCTCATACAGCTCGTCCGGTGCGCCGATCTGTTGCGCAACACCGGAATGCATCACCACGACGCGGTCGCCCAGTGTCATGGCCTCGGTCTGGTCGTGGGTGACGTAAACCGTCGTGGTGCCCAGCCTCTTCTGCAGCCTGGCGATCTCGCCGCGCATCTGGACCCTCAATTTCGCATCCAAGTTGGACAGCGGCTCGTCCATCAGAAACGCTTTGGGATGGCGCACGATGGCGCGGCCCATCGCCACCCGCTGCCGCTGCCCGCCCGACAACTGCGATGGCTTGCGGTCCAGAAGATCGGTCAGGTCAAGGGTTTTCGCCGTCTCCTCGACCTTCTGGGCGATCTCGGACTTCTTCATCTTGGCCAGCGTCAATGGAAAGGCGATGTTCTGCCGCACCGTCATGTGCGGGTAAAGCGCATAGGACTGGAACACCATCGCGATGTCGCGGTCTTTGGGCGCTTTCTCGTTCACCCGTTCGCCGCCGATGCGCAGCTCGCCGGACGAGATGTCCTCAAGCCCCGCAATCATGTTCAGCGTCGTGGTCTTGCCACAGCCCGAAGGGCCCACCAGTATCAGGAATTCGCCGTCGGCGATGGTGAGGTTCAGGTCGTGCACCGCCGTGGCGCCGTCGGGGTAACTCTTGCTGACGTGGTCCAGCACAATCTCGGCCATCGAGTTATCCCTTCACCGCGCCAGAGGTCAACCCGGCGACGATTCGTCGTTGAAAGATTAAAACAAAAACGATGATGGGGACCGTGATCACGACGGCGCCGGCCGCGATCGATCCCGTCGGCTCCTCGAACTGGGAACTGCCGCTGAAGTTCACGATCGCCACCGGTGCGGTGATGGCCGCTTTGGTGGCCGTCAGCGTCAACGCCAGCAGCAGATCGTTCCAGGCGAAGATGAATACTAGGATCGCCGCCGTCACCACGCCGGGCGCCGCGAGCGGCACGATCACCTTGCGAAACGCCTGAGCCGGTGTCGCGCCGTCCATCTTCGCCGCCTTCTCCAGATCCCAAGGGATCTCCCGGAAGAAGGCCGACAGGGTGTAGATCGCCAGCGGCAGCGCAAAGGTGATGTACGGCAGAATCAGGCCGGGCCAGGTATCGAACAAGCCGATGAATCGTTCAATGTTGAATAACGGTGTCACGAGTGAGATCGCGGGAAACATGGTGATCAACAGGGTAGCCCCGACCAGCCACCGCTTGCCCGGAAAGTCCAGCCGGGCAATCGCGTACGCTGCCATCGCACCGAGCACCACCGCGATCACGGTGGTGATCAACCCGATCCCGACGGAGTTGATCAGCGCCGAGCTGAAAAAGTCGCTGCGAAAGATGCCGCGATAGTTATCCAGGGATGCCGATGACGGAATCAGCTTGCCGTCCTTGACCGTTGAGCTCGGTTTCAATGACAGGCTGAAGATCCACAACACCGGCGCAAGCGCATACACCACCACCAGGGTGTCGATGACGGCCCAGATCGCGGTGCGCCGCGCCCCCGTCGATACGCCCACCTCGTTAGCGGCCATCGACGTCTCCCCCGGGCGCCGCCGCACCGAACGCCTTGATGAATAGCAGGGCGATCAGACCGACACAGAAGAAGATCAGCACGCTGATGGCAGAGCCGAGCCCGACATTGAAGCCCTTGAACAGGTTGTCGTAGCCGAGCATCGACACCGATCCGGTGCCGTTGGCGCCGTTGGTGATCACGTAGATGTTGTCGAAGATGCGAAACGCGTCCAGGGTCCGGAACAACAAGGCGACCACCACCGCCGGTTTGATGATCGGCAGCGTGACTCTGGTCAGCCGCAACCACGCCCCGGCGCCGTCGACTTCGGCTGCTTTGAGCAGATCTTCCGGAACGAGGGCCAAGCCGGCCAGCAACAGCAGCGACATGAACGGCGTGGTTTTCCAGACCTCGGCGAGGACGACGATCGCCAGCGACGGGATCTGATCGGTCAGCGGTGCACTGCCCTGCGGCAGCAGGTTGGCCAGATAACCGGTGCCCGGCGTCCAGGCGTAATACCAGCTGTACGACGCGACCGCGGTGACGATGCCGTACGGGATCAGGACCGCGGTGCGGACCAGGCCTTTACCGACCAGGGTGCGGTGCATGACCAGCGCCAGCGCGAGGCCCAGCACGAATTCCAGGGACACCGAAACCACCGTGATGCCCAGCGTCACCGCCAGCGCGGTCCACCAATAACGGTCGGTCAGGATCGTCACATAGTTGTTCAGGCCGACGAACCCGGTGTCATTGGGGACGGCAAGGTTGTTGCGCTGCAGGCTCAACCACACGGCGTAGCCGATCGGATACGCCGTCACCGCCAGCATCAGGATCGCCGCCGGTGCGACCAGAAGAAACGCCAGCCGCTGTTCGGACGGCCGGCCGCGAAATCGGGGCATCGCGGAAGACGTTCGCGCGGGGCGTGTTTCGGGGGCGGCTGTTGTCATCGGCGCCGCTTCTTCTCATCGCGTCGCTCTGCATCGTCGCCGGCGCGGGTCACGGCAGCAACCCTTTTCCGTCGATCGCTTTCTGCACCTGGGTGCTGAGCTCGTCGGCGGTCCGCTCGGGTTCGATCTGGGCGATCGAGCTCAGCGTCGCGGCGAGCCGGATGGCCACACCCTGGTAGACCGGCGTTGCCGGGCGCACCGCGGCATCGGTGAGCTGCCGGCGAATGATGGTGTACATCGGATATTTGCTCTGGAATTGCGGATCGGAATACAGCGAGGTGCGTACCGGGGGCAGGCCGCCCTCGATCGAAACGTACTTCTGATGCTGCAGATCACGCAGGCAGCGAATGGCTTCGAATGCTTCGGCACGGTGACGGGTGGTGCTCGCCACCGCCAGGTTCGCCCCGCCGATGGTTACCTTGGCCGGACGGCCCGGCGCCACACCGGGATACGGCGCGAAGCCGAAAACTTTCTGGCTGGCTTCATACGCGATACGGAATTGCTCGTCGTTCGGCACGAATGTTCCGGCGTCGTTGATGCTGCCCGCCAGCTTCGGATTCCGGTTCAGCGGCAGGAAGGGCACCCCGCCCTTCACCGCGTTCTCCAGCATGGACGCCAGCGCGTACGGCCAGTTGACTGCGAGCGCAGCCCGACCTTGTTCGACGGCCAACCGCGCAGTGCTCTCGTCGGTCCGGCTGATCGACGGATCGGCTCCAGGCGCGACTGCCACCGACTTGAGGATGCGCAGCGCATTGACGGTGGCCGCCCGGTGCACCGGCGTGTCGGTGAGTGTGACGCGGCGGCCATCTTCGGAGAGCACCTGACCGCCCCCGCTCACCAGCAGCGTGTTGAACCAGACCACCAGACCTTCGCCCTCGTTGGCCTGCACGCCGATCCAGCTGGGCTGTCCCGCCTCGTGCAATCTGGTGGCTTCAGACACCATGTCGTCCCAGGTCCGTGGCGGCTGGGCCACCAAATCGGGCCGATACCAGAGCAATTCGGTGTTGGTGGTGATGGGTGCTCCGAACAGCTTGCCTTGCCAGCGCGCCGTCGACAGGGGGCCCGGCAATGTGTCCATTGTGGCGTCGGCGTCGGCCCGGCCTTCGGGATCGCCGGACAACGGCAACGCCCAACCGGCCTCGGCGAACTCGGCCGTCCACACCACGTCCAGCGACATCACGTCCAGCGTGCGGTCGTGTCCGGTCAGCCGGCGGGCCAACTGCAAACGCTGCTCGCCGGGGGCCCGGGGCAGACTGATCTGCTGAATGGCGAAGCGGCCATTGAATTGCTTCGTGCAGTCCTGGGCCACCGCCGTGAACGTCGCACCGTCGGCGGCCGTCGTATAGAAGCTGATGACCAGCCCGTGACTCCCGGAACCGCAAGCCGATACTGTCGCGGCGATGATCGCCATCGCCAGCGCGACTGCGCCCATCCGGCGCACGCGCCCGCGCCGACTCACCACTGATTCACACCTCTCGCGCGGGCCTCAGATCGCCAAGCGCGCCAACAGGTCCCGCGCCTTCTCTGCGTTTTGCGGATCACAAAGCACGTCGTAGCGCCCGGCTACCAACTGCATGGTCGAGCTGAAATCCCTTGTGCCACGGGCCATCGAATAAGGAACAGCGGAAGTGATCAGTCCGAAGAAAACACCGGCGACCAGACCCGTGGCCAGCGCCCCCCACGGGTTCGGGCTGAAGAAGCCCAGCACGAGCCCAATGAACAACCCCAGCCACGCCCCGCTCAGCACGCCGCCGCCAAGCACCTTGGGCCACGTCAGCCTGCCGGTGACCCGCTCCACCTGCATCAGGTCGACACCGACAATGGTCACCTGCTGCACCGGGAACTGCTGATCAGACAGGTAGTCGACCGCGCGCTGCGCCTCGGCGTAGGTGGGATAGGACCCGACCGGCCAACCCCGCGGCGGCGTCGGCAGTCCGGGCGTCCCACGCCGCCCCGCCGCGCCTGGAGGCGTTGCGCCGGGAACCTGCCCGGGCTGGAAAGGATTAGTCATCGCCGCTCATTGTCCTCCGCCTCAGCCGTCGTTTCATCTCAGGTCTCCTCACCCTATCCGCGGATCTCCCGCCACCTGCGAAAACACGATGCACCCTGCGGTCCAATGCCATGCGCGGTGCCACGAGAGCCGAGGTTTCGCTCTGACCAGGCCCGAAACCCGTGCGGCACCTTCGTGTGCCGTCGGCGTTTCGCGGCGGCGTCCGCCACCTGCGCATGGGCTAGGTTGAACACCATGACAGCTCCCGGGGGCGGCTTCGGCGAGAGCGGCCACGACGACAAGGCCGACTCGCCCGCCGGCAGCGGAGCCGGCGAGCAGCCGGATGCGACCGCACCCTGGCAACCGCCCGCCGCGCCGCTGCCAGCCGAATCTGCGCCGCCGCTGTACCCCCCGCCAAGTCCCGACTACGCATCCGGCTACCCGCAGTCCTACCCACCGCCCGTTGCTCCCCCACCCGGATACGAGCAGCCGCCGGGCTATGGCGCGCCGGCCTATCCGCCGCCGCCTCCGCCCTATGGCGGCCCACCCACCTACGGGCCTCCCGCTTATCCGGGCGGCTACTACCCCACGCCGGATTACCAGGGGGGTTACTACCCCACGCCCGATTACCAGGGCGGCTATGGGTCGGCGCCGCCGCAGAAGCCCGGGACGAACGCGCTGGCGATCGCCTCTCTCATCTCTTCGTTCACCGGCCTGTTGTGCTGCATCGGGTCGATCGTGGCGATAGTGCTCGGTGCGATCGCCGTGAGACAGATCAAGCGGACTGGCCAGGACGGCTTTGGTCTAGCAGTTGCCGGCATCGTCATCGGAATCGCCACCCTGGGCGTAACTTTGGTGTTCCTGCTGTTCGCGATGCACACGCGTTAGCGACGCCGGCCCCGGGTCGTCTGCCATCGGACCGACGGCTGCCTAGGCTCTACTTCCATGGGATCGGTCAACAGGGTGTATGTCGCGCGGCTGTCGCGGATGTTGGTGTTGGGTCCGCTCGGCGAATCCGTCGGGCGAGTGCGCGATGTTGTGATCAGTATCAGCATCGTGCGCCAGCAACCGCGCGTGCTCGGCTTGGTCGTCGACCTCGCGACGCGGCGCAGCATCTTCATTCCGATCTTGCGCGTCGGCTCCATCGAGCCCAACGCCGTGACGCTGAGCACCGGCAACGTGTCCTTGCGTCATTTCGTCCAACGGCCCGGGGAGGTGCTCGCGATCGGCCAGGTGCTCGACACCGTCGTGAAGGTCAATGACCCCGAACTGCCCGAGTTGGCCGGGCTGGACGTGGTGGTCACCGACCTGGGCATCGAGCAGACCCGAACGCGGGACTGGATGGTGAGCCGGGTTGCCGTGCGCAGCCAACGCCGGCTGGGACGGCGGGGCCCGGTCCACGTCGTCGACTGGCACAACGTGCAGGGCTTGACGCCCTCGGCCCTGGCGCTGCCGGGCCAAGGCGTGGCGCAACTGCTGGACCAGTTCGAGGGCCGCAAACCGGTGGACGTCGCCGACGCCATCCGGGGGCTGCCGCCCAAGCGCCGCTACGAGGTGCTCAAGGCGCTCAACGACGATCGGCTGGCCGACATCCTGCAGGAGCTGCCCGAGTTGGATCAGGCCGACGTGCTGTCGCAGCTGGGCACCGAGCGATCCGCCGACGTGCTCGAGGAGATGGATCCCGACGACGCGGCCGACCTGCTCGGCGTGCTGAATCCGACCGACGCGGAGATGCTGCTGACCCGCATGGATCCCGGAGATTCGGCCTCGGTGCGCCGGCTGCTCACCCACTCGCCCGACACCGCGGGCGGCTTGATGACCCCGGACCCGGTGGTGCTGACCGCGGACACGGCGGTCGCCGAGGCGCTGGCCCGCGTCCGCGACCCCGACCTCAGCGCCGCTCTGTCGTCCATGGTGTTCGTGGTGCGTCCACCGACGGCCACCCCCACCGGGCGCTACCTCGGTTGTGTGGCGCTGCAGCGACTGCTGCGCGAGGCACCCGGCGAACTGGTCGGCGGGATCGTCGACAGCGACCTGCTCACCTTGACGCCGGAAACACCGCTGGTCTCGGTGACCCGCTACCTCGCCGCGTACAACCTGGTATGCGGTCCCGTGGTCGATGACGAGAACCACCTGCTGGGGGCGGTCACCGTCGACGACCTGCTTGATCACCTGCTGCCGCACGACTGGCGGGTGGATATGCAGGAACTCGACACCGCCGGCCGGCTCGAAGGACTGGGAGGATCCGCGTGAGCAAGTCCACGGCTCCGCGGGGGCTCTACACGCCGCGGACATCGCGCAGGTACTCGCCGCGGCTGGATCCCGATACCGTCGGGCAGTTCACCGAGTCGATTGCACGCTTCTTCGGCACCGGCCGGTACCTACTCCTGCAGACGATCTTGGTTTTCGTGTGGATCGCGCTGAACCTGTTCGCCGTGGGGCTGCGCTGGGATCCCTATCCGTTCATCTTGCTGAACCTGGCCTTCTCCACGCAGGCCGCCTACGCGGCGCCATTGATCCTGCTGGCCCAGAACCGTCAGGAGAATCGGGACCGCGTCGCACTTGAAGACGACCGCCGCCGTGCAGCGCAGACCAAGGCCGACACCGAGTACTTGGCCCGCGAACTGGCCGCCGTGCGGCTGGCCGTCGGCGAGGTGGTGACGCGTGAGTACCTGCGCCACGAGCTCGAGGACCTGCGCGATTTATTGGCCAAATTGCAGCCGGAAACCGCAGCTGCCGACCCGGTTCAAAGCGGCGACGCCCTCGAGCGAACCGCTAAGAAATCGAGGTGAAAACCATTTCGACCATTGCGCCACTCGTGCCACAAGAGTTATGTATGGTGATCTGGTTCACCGGGCTAACAGAAAGTGGACCCAGCTCACACATCTAGGACGGTCGAGTGCGCATAGGGGGAAGCCGGGGTGAAAGCCCCGCCGCCGCGTCTGTGCGGCAGCGAGCACTTCGGAACACGCGCAAGCCGATTTTCGGCGTGGCAATGATTACTCCATTGGTCTTCGCGGGGGCGGTCAGCGCAGCTGCTCCTTCGCTCCCGATGCGAATGCCGTCGAGGCATGCGGCCGTCACCCCGGTGGCCGCGGTCTCCCCGACCTTCCCCGACCTCACCGGGCCCGCCGTCGTCGCAGTGGACCGCGGCCCCACCGCCTTTCACGTCGCCGAGCCCGCGTTGTCCGCTCCGCCGCCGGCGATGATCGTGAATGCGCGTGGCGCACTGGGCATTCCAAGCATCGCGCTGGCCGCGTACCGCAATGCGGAACAGAAGATGGCCGTCGCCGCGCCGGGCTGCGGCGTCAGCTGGAACCTGTTGGCCGGGATCGGGCGCATCGAATCGGGCCACGCGGGCGGCGGTGCGGTCGACGCGCGCGGCACCGCGATCAGCCCGATCTACGGCCCGTCCCTGGACGGCACGCTGCCCGGTAACGAAACCATCATCCAGAGCAGCGCCGGCAGCCGCGTCACCTACGCCCGCGCAATGGGGCCGATGCAGTTCCTGCCGGGGACGTGGGCGCGCTACGCCTCCGACGCCAAGGGCGACGGCGTGGCGGATCCGCAGAACATTTTCGACTCCACCCTGGCGGCCGCGCGGTACCTGTGCAGCGGCGGACTCAACCTGCGCGAGCAGTCGCAAGTCTTGACCGCGATCCTGCGCTACAACAACTCGATGCCCTACGCGCAGAACGTGTTGGGCTGGGCGGCGGCCTACGCCACTGGCGTCGTGCCGGTCGACCTGCCGCCGATGACCGGACCGCCGCCGCCGCTGGGCGACGCGCACCTCGAGCACGCCGAAGGGCTCGGACCCAACCTGCCGATGAACATCAACGGCCTGCCGCTGGACGACCCGCTGGCTCGTGTTCCGCTGATCGACTTGAGCAGTCCAGGGGCCAGTTCCCAGCCGATGTTCCCCTGGATGACGCCCACGCCCCAGCAGGCGCCGGCCCGGATGCCCGGTTGCACGGTGATCTGCATCGGTTCGCAGGGCACGCCGCCCGCGGGTGCGCCGCAGCCGTTCGCGCCCCAACCGCCGGCCGCGAGTCCGCCGCAGCCGTTCGCGCCCCCGGCGGCACCGCCGTTCGGCGCGCCGCCCCCGGATGCCGGCCCACCGTTGGCGCCGCCGGCCGCGGCGCCAACGCGTCCGGCCGCCGGACCCTCGCAAGCCGGACAGGCGCCCAAGTCCGCCGGCCCGTCGGGCGCGGCGCCTGGCGCACCCCAGCCGAAGCACCCGGGACCCGGTCCGGCCAGCTAACCGGCCAGCGGCGATCGCACGCGGCGAAGCCGGGCCGCAGCGGGTCGCCGCTAAACCGCATCGTCGCGCACGCCTACACTCGGCGGTGATGTCCCGCCATGACTCTTCTGATTCAGCAGCCGACCTGAGCGCGGCGATCCGCACCGCCCTGGGCAAGGTGATCGACCCCGAACTGCGGCGTCCGATCACCGAACTCGGGATGGTCAAGAGCATCGACACCGAACCCGACGGTGCGGTGCATGTCACGATCTACCTGACCACCGCCAGCTGCCCGAAGAAAACCGAGATCAGCGACCGCGTCAGCCAGGCGGTCGCCGACGTCCCGGGCACCGCCGCGGTCAAGGTCACCCTGGACGTGATGAACGACGAGCAACGTACCGAGTTGCGCAAGCAGTTGCGCGGCGATGCCCGCGAACCGGTTATCCCGTTCGCGCAACCGAATTCGCTGACCCGGGTCTACGCCGTCGCGTCCGGGAAGGGCGGAGTCGGGAAGTCCACCGTCACGGTCAATCTGGCGGCGGCGATGGCGGTCCGCGGCCTGTCGGTCGGTGTGCTGGACGCCGATATCCACGGTCACTCGATCCCCCGGATGATGGGCACCACCGACCGGCCCACCCAGGTCGAGTCGATGATCCTGCCGCCCATCGCACACGAGGTGCGGGTCATCTCCATCGCTCAGTTCACCGAGGGCAACACCCCGGTGGTGTGGCGCGGGCCAATGCTGCACCGCGCGCTGCAGCAGTTCCTCGCCGACGTGTACTGGGGCGATCTGGACGTGCTGCTGCTCGACCTGCCGCCGGGAACCGGCGACATCGCCATCTCGGTGGCGCAGCTGATCCCCAACGCGGAGATCCTGGTGGTGACGACGCCGCAGCTGGCCGCGGCCGAGGTTGCCGAGAGGGCCGGCAGCATCGCGCTGCAGACCCGCCAGCGCCTCGTCGGCGTCGTGGAGAACATGTCCGGGCTCACCCTGCCCGACGGCTCCACGCTGCAGGTGTTCGGTGAGGGCGGTGGCCAGCAAGTGGCCGAGCGGCTTTCCCGGGCGGTCGGCGCCGACGTGCCACTGCTGGGGCAGATCCCGCTGGATCCCGAGCTGGTGGCCGCGGGCGATTCCGGCACGCCGCTGGTGCTCAGCGCACCCGATTCGCCGGTCGGTAAGGCGCTGCGCGGGGTGGCCGACAGCTTGTCGTCGCGCAAGCGCGGACTTGCCGGCGTATCGCTCGGACTCGATCCGACCCGGCGCTGAGGAGGCGCGACCCTAACGGCCGCCGCGCTCGATGCCGTTCACGTCGCGTCGGCGTCGAATGGCGTGTGACCGCCGGGCCGCTGTTCGGCCGCCAGCGCCTGCCCGTTCGCCGCGGCGGGGTCCGACCGCGGAATCTGCGGCGGCGCACCATTAAGCGGTTTGTCAAAGCTGCCGGTCAGGAAGGAGTCGTCGCCGTCGAGCAGATGCTTGGTCAAGGCCGCACGCGGAGTCATGCCCCGTAGCTTCTGCAGTTCGCTGAGCGGAACGCGCAGATCGTCGAACTCCGGCCCGAGGTCCTCGCGCAGCTGACTGGTCACACCGCTGAGGTAGTCACGCGCCTGACGCAAGGCGTTCGACGTCCACCGGATGGCACCCGGCAGCCGCTCCGGCCCAAGGACCACCAGCCCGACCACGACGAGGACGAGCATGTGTTCCCAGCTCAGACTGCCGAACATCAGCTGTCGGGGTCTGGTTTGACGGTCAGCGTGACGTGCCGGCCGTCGCGGACGACCTCGATCGGGGAATCCTGGCCGATGGTCAACTGCCGCACGGCGACGACGAACTCGTCGGCGTCGGCCACCTTGCGGTTACCGACCTTGACGACGACGTCGTTTTCCAGGATTCCGCCCTTTTGCGCGGGGCTGCCGGCCTTCACGTTGGCCACCTGGGCGCCGGAAGCGATCGCGTTGCTCACCGACCGGGTGCTGACCCCCAGCGTGGGGTGCACAATCTTGCCATCCTTGATCAGCGTCTGGGCGACCTGCTTGGCCTCGTTGATCGGGATCGCGAAGCCCAGCCCACTTGCGCTGTCGGACAACGACTTACCCGCGGTGTCGATGCCGATCACCTGCGAATCCATGTCAATCAGCGGACCGCCGGAGTTTCCATGGTTGATCGACGCGTCGGTCTGCAGCGCGTCGATCACCGTGTCGGTGTCCGAGCCCTCCCCCGACAGCGGCACCGGTCGGTGCAGCGCGCTGATGATGCCGTGCGTCACGGTGCTGCGCAGGCCCAACGGCGCACCCGCGGCCAGGACTTCGTCACCCACCCGCACCTTGTCGGAATCGCCGAGGCGCGCCACCGACAGATTGTCGACGTTGTCGACCTTCAACACGGCCAGGTCGGTCTTGGGGTCGCGGCCCACCAGGTTTGCCGGCACCTCTTTGCCGTCGTTGAACACCACCGTCGTCTTGAATTGGCTGGGGTTGTTCGCCGCCTCGGAGATGACGTGGTTGTTGGTGACGATGTAGCCGCGGCCGTCGATGACCACGCCGGAGCCCTGCATGCCCTCTTGGTCGCTCTTGGACTCGATGGTCACCACGGCGCCCTCGGTCGCCGCCGCCACCTTGGCGAAGCGTCCGGCCGGGCCCTCGCCGTTGCCACTGGTCGACAGCGTCACCTTGGAGGTGGTGAACGCCTCGGCGACCTCGGCGGTCTTGCGACCGATCACACCGCCGAGCACGCCGATGACCAATGCGATCAGCAGCAAGACCAGCAACGCAAGGTAAGACACCTTGCCGCCGAACAACACGTCGCGCACGCCCAGTTTGCCGCCGTAGCCCAGCGCGGTCCCGGACCACGACGGCGCGACCGCCGGGGTGCCCAACGCCGCCGCTGCCCCAGGGTCTCGCCAGGGATCGTCGAGCTCGTCGGGCTCCACACCGTCTTTCTCGGCGGCCAGCGCGTTGGTGTCCACCGGGTGGCGCTGCAGCGAGTCGGGGCTGCCGTCCGGACGGTGGAATGCCTCCTGCAGGACGGGGTCGGCCGCTCGGTCGCTCGGCCGGTATTCACCCTGGTCCCGGTACTTCTGCGGACGGACTCGTTCGGCCAAGAACGACCCGCGCAGGCCGTCGGGACGACCGAACTCCCGACTCGATGCGGGGTCGACCGGCGGACGCGAGATGGGGCGCGGCGCTAAGCGGTTGCCGCTGTCTTTTGCTTGGTCGTAGCCTTGGTCGGAGGTCACGTTATCCCTTTTGGATCCTCTATTTGAGCGCTCGAGACAGGCCTTTACCGGGCGAAATACGCGGCACCGGCGTTGTCGGTGTCCACCCTAGTATCCATGGCGCGCCGTCGGTCGGCAGGAACGCGCGTGTGGGGAAGCCGCACGGCCCCGGCCGCCGATCGATCACGTGGGTATCGGTGCGAAAGCGGCACGCTAGCGGCGCTTGCGCCGCTCACGGCCGTCAGCCGCGCTTGCGCCGCTCACGGCCGTCGCGATCCACGAAACGGTCGGATGCCTGCGCGGAGGAATCGTCGGGCGACTCATAGGGAATGTCGGCCAGCATGCCCAGCAAGGTGCTGGGGATGCGGATAGGGCGCGAATCGCGCAGCGCCGCACGTGCCCGGCTCTGGTCGTCGACCTCGGCCGCACACTGGGCGCACAACGAGAGATGATGCGCGGCCCGCAGGTGCGCGTTCATCCGCAGCTCGCCGTCGACGAAAGCCGCGATCGCTTCGACGGACAGGTGCTCGGTGGAACCGAACTGGCGCGGTGCGCCGAC
This sequence comes from Mycobacterium sp., assembly GCF_036273375.1. Lineage (GTDB taxonomy): Bacteria > Actinomycetota > Actinomycetes > Mycobacteriales > Mycobacteriaceae > Mycobacterium. Next base: position 17,066 of record NZ_DASUHS010000270.1, read on the forward strand.
GGGCGCGTCGCTTTGGGAGGCGAACTGAGCGGGGAGCCAGGAGAATGCGCGGCGGAACACATGTCCTCGATCGGGCATCACCAACTCCTCGCCACTCAATTCTTATTGCAGCCTTATGTCGAATGTAGCGCGAGAGGGCGCGCGATACCGAGGCTAAGGCCGCAAAGCCGCTGAATAGCTGCCCGAACGTTAGGCGGGCGGGTCGGTGGTTACGCCGACTTGGCGCGCAGCAAGTCGTGATCGGGGTGCGCGGCCAGGTAGTCCCGCAAGGCCTGGCGCCCGCGGTGGATGCGGCTGCGCACGGTGCCCAGCTTGACGCCCAAAGTGGCACCGATTTCCTCGTAGGACAGGCCCTCGATGTCGCAGAGCACGACTGCGGCACGAAACTCCGGCGGTAGCGAATCCAGCGCGGCCTGCAGGTCAGGCCCCAGCCGCGAATCGTGGTAGATCTGCTCGGGGTTGGGTTCGTCGGCGGGCACCCGCTCGTAGTCCTCGGGCAGCGCTTCCATCCGGATGCGCGAGCGCCGGCGCACCATGTCGAGGAACAGGTTCGTGGTGATGCGGTGCAACCACCCTTCGAACGTTCCCGGCTGGTAGTTCTGCACCGACCGGAAAACCCGGATGAAGGTCTCCTGGGTGAGGTCCTCGGCATCATGCTGATTGCCGGAGAGCCGATAAGCCAGCCGGTACACCCGGTCGGCATGCTGGCGCACCAACTCGTCCCATGAAGGCATGGCCGCCTTGTCTCCAGTCGCGTCGAAAACCGCGGTCCCTTGCAGCTCACCGGCCGGCTGCACCCACTCGTCGGCGGGGAGCTCCTGCGCATGGGACATGCTGGACGGGCTGAGAAGCGTGGTGATGATCAAGTCCTCCGAATCCGGCGTGCCAAGCAGTGGCACTTCGTCATTTGCGGCAACAGGTAGTTCTGATTCGGTATTCCCACTCCAACGCCCTCCGCGATGCATAGGGCTACCGTCGCGTACCGGAGTATGTGCGGTATATGAACAGTCTGAGCTGAACCTGAGAAACCGTATCGTTACCTGCGCTGTGCAGGAAATATCCATCGTGCAGTGACCTTAAACGCGCGGAGACCGTGGGGCGTGTCACCAAAAGCGGATTCAGGCGCGCCTGTCGGACTGCGCGCCGAAGTGGAATACGCTGCGGGCATGGACGGCACCGACGCAGAAGCCCCCGGGCAGGGAGCGCCCAGCCGGGCCGAATCGCTTTTCGCGCACGCCGAAAGCTCGATATCGGAGGACGCGCTGTTGGCGGCCGCCCGCGAGCGGGCCGTGGACATCGGCGCGGGCGCGGTGACACCGGCGGTCGGCGCGTTGCTGAGCCTGCTCACCAAGCTGAGTGGCGGCAAGGCCATCGCGGAGGTGGGCACCGGCGCGGGCGTCAGTGGGCTGTGGCTGTTGTCCGGCATGAGCGACGACGGCGTCTTGACGACGATTGACATCGAGCCCGAATACCTGCGGCTGGCCAAGCAGGCGTTCACCGAAGCCGGGATCGGTCCGTCGCGCACCCGACTGATCGGTGGCCGCGCCCAAGAGGTGCTCACCCGGCTCGCCGACGAGTCCTACGACCTGGTGTTCATCGACGCCGACCCAATAGATCAGCCGGACTACGTCGTCGAGGGCGTGCGGCTGCTGCGCCCCGGTGGCGTGATCGTGGTGCACCGCGCCGCGCTGGGCGGACGGGCCGGTGATCCGGCCGCCCGCGACGCCGAGGTGGTCGCGGTGCGGGAAGCGGCACGGCTGATCGCCGAGGATGAGCGCCTCACCCCCGCCCTGGTGCCGCTCGGCGACGGCATTCTGGCCGCCGTCCGCGACTGATCCGCAGCGAGGCACAAATTTATGAATTCTTGACGCGCGTCGTGCTTGACCGCGGACTGAACGTGCGTTTAATGTACTGAACATGCGTTCAGCCGACTTGACGGCAGCCGCCCGGATTCGGGATGCGGCCATCGAACAATTCGGCGAGCACGGGTTCGGCGTCGGGCTTCGCGCCATCGCCGAAGCGGCCGGCGTGAGTGCCGCGCTGGTCATCCACCACTTCGGCTCCAAGGACGGCCTGCGCAAGGCCTGCGAAGACTACATCGCCGAGACGATCCGCGGCACCAAGTCGGAGGCGCTGCAATCCAACGACCCGGCCACCTGGTTCGCACAGATGGCCGAGATCGAGGAGTACGCGCCGCTGATGGCGTACCTGGTGCGCAGCATGCAGTCCGGCGGTGATCTGGCAAACATGCTGTGGCGCAGAATGATCGACAACGCCGAGGAATACATGGAAGAGGGCGTGCGCGCCGGGACGATCAAGCCCAGCCACGATCCCAAGGCGCGGGCCAGGTTCCTGGCCATCACCGGCGGCGGCGGCTTCCTTCTCTACATCCAAATGCATGAAACGCCAACGGATCTGCGTGCGGTACTGCGCGATTACTCGCGCGACATGATTTTGCCCGCGCTCGAGGTCTACACCGAGGGACTGCTGACCGACCGGACCATGTACGACGCATTCCTGGCCGCTGAAGATCAAGGAGAATCTGATGCCAACTGACAAACTCACCGGTTCTGCGCCGATCGAGATCCGCGGTCTCACCAAAAATTTCGGTGCGGTGCGGGCGCTCGACGGCCTGGACCTCACGGTGCAGGAAGGCGAAGTGCACGGGTTCCTCGGGCCCAACGGCGCCGGGAAGTCGACGACCATCCGCATCCTGCTGGGCTTGGCGAAGGCCGACGGCGGCAGCGTGCGGCTGCTCGGCGGCGACCCATGGACCCAGGCCGTCGCCCTGCACCGCCAAATTGCCTACGTGCCAGGCGACGTGACGCTGTGGCCGTCGCTGACCGGCGGTGAGACCATCGACCTGCTGGCCCGGATGCGGGGCGGCATCGACAAGAAGCGCCGCGCCGAACTGATCGAGCGCTTCGACCTGGACCCGCACAAGAGAGCCCGCACATATTCCAAAGGCAACCGCCAGAAGGTCTCGTTGATTTCGGCGTTCTCGTCGCAGGCCAGGCTGCTGCTCCTGGATGAGCCGAGCAGCGGGCTGGACCCTTTGATGGAGAACGTGTTTCAGCAGTGCGTGGCGCAGGCCCGCGACCGGGGTGCGACGGTGTTGTTGTCCAGTCACATCCTGGCCGAAACGGAGGCGTTGTGCGAGCGGGTGACAATCATCCGCGCCGGCAAAACCATCGAAAGCGGTTCGCTGAACTCCATGCGGCACCTGAGCCGCACCTCGATCAAGGCCGAAATGACAGGTGACCCGGGCGATCTCAGACGGATCAAAGGCGTCGAGGACGTCAGCGTCGAGGGCACCACGCTGCGCGCCCAAGTCGACAGCGAAAGCCTGGGCGAGCTTATCCGCGTACTCGGTGATGCCGGGGTGCGCAGCCTTGTCAGCCAGCCGCCGACCCTCGAAGAGCTTTTCCTGCGCCACTACGACACGTCGGACGGCGACGGTCGTCACGGCCGCGATGAAGCAAAGGTCTCGCTGTCATGAGCACGACCACGCTGAACCGGCCCTTCGCATCGGCATCGCCCGTGCCGCTTGATAGTTCGAGCTTCTCCGGAACGCTCTCCATGCTGCGGCTCTACCTACGGCGTGACCGCGTCTCGATGCCGCTGTGGGTGCTGTTGCTGTCGGTGCCGTTGGCCACGGTGTACGTCGGCAGCATCGAAAAAATCTACCCCAGCGCTTCGGCCCGCGCCGGGTTTCAGGCTTCCATCATGGCCAGCCCGGCCCAGCGTGCGCTCTACGGCCAGATACACAACGACAGCCTTGGCGCCGTGGGCATTTGGAAAGCCGGAATGTTCCACGCGCTGATCGCGGTGGCCGTGATCCTCACGATGATCCGGCACACCCGCGGCGACGAGGAGAACGGGCGGACCGAGTTGGTGGACTCGACCGCTATCGGCCGCTACGCGGCCCTGAGCGCGGCGCTGCTGCTGGCGTTCGCAGCATCGATTGCCACCGGCGCGATCGGTGCTGCCGGCCTGTTGAGCACCGACGTCCCGGCCGCCGGGTCGCTGGCGTTCGGGGCCGCGCTGGCCTGCTCCGGCCTGGTGTTCACCGCCGTCGCCGCGGTGACCGCGCAGCTGTCGCCGAGCGCCCGGTTCGCCCGCGGTGCCGCCTTCGCGGTACTGGGCGCGGCGTTCACCCTGCGTGCCGTCGGTGACGCCGGCGACGGCACGCTGTCGTGGCTGTCTCCGCTCGGGTGGTCGCTTCAGGTCAAACCGTATGCGGGCGATCGCTGGTGGGTGCTGCTGCTGCACCTGGTGACGACGGCCGCGTTGACCGCCCTGGCGTACCGGCTGTTGGCCGGCCGCGACGTCGGCGCAGGGCTCATCGCGGAGCGCCCCGGCCCCGCTGACGCCGCGCCGGCGTTGGGCAACGCCTTCGGGCTGACATGGCGGCTGGACCGCGCCGCGCTGCTGCTGTGGACCGTGGGGCTGTGCTTGTATGGCCTGCTCATCGGCAGCGTGGTGCACGGCATCGGCGACGAGCTGGGCGACAGCGGTGTCGCGCGTGACATCGTGGCACGGATGGGCGGCACCAGCGCCCTCGAGGAGGCGTTCATCGCTGTCGCGTTCGTCATGATGGGGATGGTGGCCGCGGCGTTCGTCGTCTCGCTGACGTTGCGGTTACACCAGGAGGAGTCAAGCCAGCGAGCTGAAACGGTGCTGGCCGGTGCGGTGTCGCGAACCCGCTGGCTGGCAAGCCATTTGGTGACCGCACTCGCCGGATCCGCGGTTGCGATGCTGGCCAGCGGAGTGACAGCCGGTGTCGCCTACGGGATCGCGGCCGGCGATGTCGGCGGCAAGCTGCCCATGGTCGTTGCAAGCGCGGCCGTCCAGGTGCCCGCGGTGTGGCTCTTGTCGGCCGTGACCGTCTGCGTGTTCGGCATTGCGCCACGCCTGACGCCGGTGGCCTGGGGCGTGCTGATCGGGTTCGTCTCCCTATACCTGATCGGGTCGTTGGCCGGGTTCTCGCAGTGGTTGCTCGACGCCGAGCCCTTCGCACACATCCCGCGGATCGGCGCCGATTTCACCGTTGTACCACTGTTATGGCTATCAGCAATCGACGTAGGGCTGATGGTGCTGGGGGCCATGGCTTTTCGACACCGCGATCTACGCTGCTAGGAGCATGATGAAAACCGGGATCCGTGTAACCGCGTCATCCGTGTGGGGCATTCTCTCGTTGATCTTGATACTCCTCCTGCCGGCCGGCACGCTGCACTACTGGCAGGCGTGGCTCTTTGTCGCCGTGTTCACGGCGGCGACCCTGATCCCCACCGTCTACCTGGCCCGGACCAATCCCGCGGCCCTGCAGCGCCGCATGCGCGCGGGCCCCCGGGCGGAACCCCGAAAAGCGCAGAAGTTCATCATCACCGGCTCGTTTCTGGGCCTTTTCGCGACGATGGTGTTCAGCGCGCTCGATCATCGGTTCGGCTGGTCGTCGGTGGCTCCCCTGGTGTCGGTGCTCGGCGACGTGCTGGTGGCGACGGGCCTCGGCATCGCCATGCTGGTGATCGCCCAAAACAGCTATGCCGCAGCCACGGTCACGGTGGAAACCGGCCAGACGGTCGCTTCCCACGGCCTCTATAGATTCGTGCGCCACCCGATGTACGTCGGAAATGTGATCATGATGACCGGTATCCCCCTGGCGCTCGGCTCTTACTGGGGTTTGCTCTTCGTCCCCCCGGGCGCCCTGGTGCTCGCGCTGCGCATCCTCGACGAAGAAAAGCTGCTCGTCCGGGACTTACCCGGATACCGCGAATACGCCCGACGCGTGCGCTATCGGCTGGTGCCCTACATCTGGTAGCGACCGGATCAGCCACTTAAGGTAATGGCGTGCTGCATAATCGGCCACCGCGCTGCGACTGTTACGAATTGGTCGAGTTTCGGCGACTGTCGTACAGCAGCATTGGATTTCACGCTTACCGGGACGAATTTCCCGCGAGGGCAGCGCATGACTGCGCTGGACGCTCTGAGCACACCGGATCCGGTGCACCCGACCTAAGGCCGAACACCTCGGGGTCATCGAGGTTGTAGCAACGGGTCCAATCCCGCATTAGCTTGGCCCGGGCATACTGTCCAGCGTTTTTCGCGGCAGTACTGCGGGTAACCTCCAGAGGTGCGCGCGGGATCTGGAATTGCGGCCGCCGCGGTCGCCGTGGTCATTGCCGTATGTCCGTGTCCCTCCGGTTCGGCTGACCCCACGTCCGAGAGTCCACCGTTCCCGACCGGTCAGATCGGCGTGCCCGTGCATGCGCGGGCGGCTGGCGGTGCGACCGCCGACATCACGGTCAACAGTGCAGCGTGGTTCCCGCCGGGGTGCACTTCTCATTTTGCGAATCCGACGTATGGCTCCGCATGCAACGTGGTGGAAGTGACTATCACCGCGACGTCCCACCGATTCTTCCAGGTCGACCAGCGCTATATATTCGCCGGGTACGGCGGTGGCAATCAGCCATGGACTCATCCCGACGATGCGCCCCAGCCTGCAACGCTTGCGGTCGACTACCAGAGGCTCGACAAGATGCCCCCGCTGCAATCGGGCGGCCTTCACGATGGGCAGACCGCACATGGATTCGTCGGCTTCGCTATGCCGACGGGAGGCGACCTGTACATCGAGATCAACGATCCCGAGCAACCCGCTCCCTACGCCGAAGCGGGCTGGATGGTCCACACCTGATTCGCGCGGGAAACCCACGTTCGGGTTGTCATGGAGACAAAAGCGGCGAAATATCGATTCCACCGGAAGGCACCCAACGGCGAAATCATCGCCAGCAGCGAGGGCTACAAGACGAAGGCCAGCGCGCAGAACGGCATCAAGTCTGTTCAGACCAACGCTCCCGGTGCCGCGGTGGTGGACAAGACGGGTAGCCCAACTTGGTTAGCTGCCTAGGGCATAAGTCCGCCGGAAGCCGGGTACTTCTTCTGGCTATCGGGTATCTGATCGTGCCCGAGGTTCAGGTAAAAGGAGCCGTCCAGTGGGCTGGCACCATGCAAAACGGGCCAGAGCGGCGCGGGGTGGAAACACGTGAACCGCGGCGACGACGACCGAAACCTCACTGAAGCAGCGGGGGAGACCACCGCGGATTATGGCGCCGACTTTCTTGACGAGCAGGATAACGGTTCGACGGCTACTACCCTGGCGGAAACCGTCGAAGGGTTGCCGAGCGGATCGGCGCTGCTGGTTGTCAAGCGTGGCCCGAACGCCGGTTCTCGATTCTTACTCGATCAGCCAGTCACCTCAGCGGGGCGCCATCCCGACAGCGACATTCTGCTCGACGACGTCACGGTGAGCCGCCGCCACGCCGAGTTTCGCCTCAACAAGGACGGCGAGTGGGCCGTCGCCGACGTCGGGAGCCTCAACGGCACCTACGTCAACCGTCAACCGGTGGACTCGACAGTGCTCGCCAATAACGATCAGGTGCAGATCGGTAAGTTCCGGCTCGTATTCCTGACCGGATAATTCTGGCCTTTTAGGTCCGGCAGGCATTTTCGACCGTCCGCCGATATCCCGTCATCGTCTTGACGCGAAAGCATAGGCGCTGAGGAGGCCAAGGCACCGGCCGCGGCCAGCGCGGCGCGCACCCGGTCTAGCGCGGCCCCGTACGGCAGGGTCATCGGGGTCGTAGCCCTCGGCGCAGAGCGCGTCACGTTCAATCTCGTCCATACCGGGCTTAGACGCCAAAGATGCCAAAGATGTTGTGTTGGTTCCGTTTAGGGACCGATCTTGCGATCGGGCTCTACAATCGCCCTCAAGCCGGGGGACGTTGGCGCAAATGCCAGCGGTCCGCTGGTGCGACCGCGTCGTCGTTGCGCTAGATCCAGACGCCTTTGCCCACGGCGACCACACCGCCGGCGCTGATGGCGAAGCGCTCCCGGTCCTTTTCCAAATCCACGCCCACCATCTCGCCAGGTCCGACGACGACGTTCTTGTCCAGGATCGCGTGGCGGACCACCGCGCCGCGGCCGACCCGGGCGCCGGGCATGATCACGCTGCCCTCCACGATCGCGCCGTCGTCCACCACCACGTTGGACGACAGCACCGAATTGCGGACCGAGGCCGCCGAGATGATGCTGCCCGCACCCACCACCGACTCCTGCGCGGAACCGCCGTTGACGAACTTGGCCGGTGCCAGGTTCTCCGACTCGCCGCGGATCGGCCAGCGCTTGTTGTACAGGTTGAACACCGGATGCACCGACACCAGGTCCATGTGTGCGTCGTAGAACGCGTCCAGCGTTCCCACGTCCCGCCAGTAGGCCCGGTCACGATCGGTGGCGCCGGGCACCTCGTTGTCGCCGAAGTCGTACACCGCGGCCATCCCGTCGTCGACCAGTCGCGGGATGATGTCGCCGCCCATGTCGTGATCGGAATGGTCGTCGTCGGCGTCCGCGCGGATCGCGTCGATGAGCACCTTGGTGGTGAAGATGTAATTGCCCATCGACACGAACGTCTGCTCCGGGTCGTCCGGGGTCCCCGGCGGATCCAGTGGCTTCTCGATGAAATTGCGGATGCGATCCGACTCGTCGGAGTCAATGCAGCCGAACGCGGTGGCTTCGCTGCGTGGTACCCGGATGCCGGCCACCGTTGCTCCGGCGCCGCTGTCGATGTGGAATCGGACCATCTGCTCGGGGTCCATCCGGTACACGTGGTCGGCACCGAAAACCACGATGTAGTCGGGGTCTTCGTCATAGATCAGATTGAGCGATTGGTAGATCGCATCGGCCGAGCCGGTGTACCAGCGCGGGCCGAGCCGCTGCTGAGCGGGCACCGGAGTGATGTACTCACCGGCCAGACCGGACAACCGCCAGTTCTGCGAGATGTGACGATCCAGTGAATGCGACTTGTACTGGGTGAGAACGCAGATGCGCAGATACCGGGCATTGACGAGGTTGGACAGGACGAAGTCGATCAATCGGTAGGCGCCCCCGAAGGGAACTGCGGGCTTGGCGCGGTCCGCCGTCAGCGGATACAGCCGCTTGCCCTCACCGCCGGCCAGGACGATGCCCAGCACGTGTGGCGCTTCCCTCATGGTTCCAAACCTATCGGCCGTTGCGAAGGGCTGCCAGGGGCAAGGGGTGATTGCCGACGTTCTGTGCGGCTGTCCGTCAAGGTATTTGGCGGCGCACGCCGCGAAGGCCGCCCTGCGGTGTGGCGAACCCGATTCGCGGTGGGCTCCGTCGCCGAACTACCGTTCGGATATGCGGGTGGCCATGATGACGCGCGAATACCCACCAGAGGTCTACGGCGGAGCGGGAGTACACGTCACCGAACTCATCGCCCAGCTGCGCCGGCTGTGTGCGGTCGACGTGCATTGCATGGGCGCACCGCGTCCGGGCGCCCGTGGAGTGCACGTGCACGAGCCCGACCCGCGGCTGCGGGGCGCCAACCAGGCGGTGTCGATCCTGTCGGCCGACCTGATGATGGCCGATGCGGCGTCGGCGGCCAACGTGGTGCATTCACACACCTGGTACGCGGGTATGGCCGGGCACCTGGCCTCGCTGCTCTACGGCGTGCCGCACGTCTTGACTGCGCATTCGCTGGAGCCGCTGCGCCCGTGGAAGGCCGAGCAACTCGGTGGGGGTTACCGGATCTCGAGCTGGGTCGAGCAGACCGCGGTGCTGGCCGCGGACGCCGTCATCGCGGTCAGCACCGCGATGCGCGAGGACGTCCTGCGCGTCTATCCCGCACTGGATCCCAGTGCCGTGCACGTGATCCGCAACGGCGTCGACACCGACGTCTGGTACCCGGCCGGGCCGGTGCGAGCCGGATCGATGCTGACCGAACTCGGCGTCGATGCTGCCCGGCCCATTGTGGTGTACGTGGGCAGGATCACGCGGCAGAAGGGACTGGCGCACCTGGTGGCGGCCGCCCACCGGTTCAGCCCGGAGGCGCAGGTGGTGTTGTGCGCCGGCGCTCCCGACACCCCGGAGATCGCCGACGAGATTCGCGACGCCGTGGCCGCTCTGGCCGGCAGCCGCACGGGGGTGTTCTGGATCCGGGAGATGCTGCCCATCGGTGAGCTACGCGAAATCCTCTCGGCGGCATCGGTTTTCGTATGCCCGTCGGTTTACGAGCCGTTGGGCATCGTGAATTTGGAGGCAATGGCCTGCTCGACGGCGGTGGTGGCCTCCGACGTCGGCGGCATACCGGAGGTGGTAGCCGACGGGGTCACCGGGACGCTGGTCCATTACGACCCCGACGACACGCAGGGCTATCAGGCCGAATTGGCCGATGCGGTCAACGAGTTGATCGCCGACCGCGAAAAAGCGCGGCGCTACGGCAAGGCGGGACGTCAGCGCTGCGTCGAAGAGTTCTCCTGGGCCCACGTCGCCGAGCAGACCCTGGAGATCTATCGGAAGGTCTGTGCATCGCACCGCCGGTATTCGTTCGGCGGCAAGCCCTAGCTGGCGCTCGTGACGCCCTTGAGTTCGTCACCGAGGGCAGCGGCTTCGTCGGGCGTCAGCTCGACGACTAGTCGACCGCCTCCCTCAAGTGGTACTCGCATCACGATGCCGCGCCCCTCCTTGGTTGCTTCCAGAGGACCGTCTCCGGTCCGGGGCTTCATCGCCGCCATCGAGTGCTCCCTCCGGGTTCGAGCCGGCCCGCCCGTGCGGACCTGGTCGGCGCCGAGCATGCCCCGCCAGCGAACTTCAAGCCATGCCCGGCATCGAACTGCCTTATCACCTCCCCATTGTTCCCTATCCAGGTCGCCACTTGAACAAAGACCCACATCTGTGTGCTCAGTGGGCTGTCGTGCGCACCCAGCAACCGCGAATGTGGTCGTCGACCATCCCGGTCGCCTGCATCAGCGCGTAGGCGGTGGTCGGGCCGACGAAGCGGAACCCGCGACGCTTGAGCTCACGGGCCATGGCCTTCGATTCGTCAGTGGCCGAGGGGATTTGGGATGGGTCCGCCGGCCGGGACCGCGGCGACGGCGCAAACGACCACAGCAGGTCCGCCAGGTCTGCCGGAGTTCCCACTTCAGCGGCGGCGCGCGCGTTGGCGATCGTCGACTCGATCTTGGCGCGGTTGCGAACGATTCCCTGGTCCGTCATCAGCCGCTGCACGTCGGCGTCGGTGTAATCGGCGACCTTCGTGATGTCGAATTGGGCGAACGCGCGCCGAAAATTCTCCCTTTTGCGCAGGATGATCAGCCACGACAGGCCACTTTGAAAGGCCTCCAGACTCATCCGCTCAAACAACGCGACCCCGCTGCGCACCGGCTGGCCCCATTCGCGGTCGTGGTAGTCGCGATAGAGCTCGAAATCGGGACCGGGCCGCACGGTCGCCCAACTGCAGCGAACCAGTTCGTCTTTATTCACACTGAGTCCTGACGATCCTCGCCGTCGTCTGGTTCCCCCGATTCGCCGCCGGTTTCCCGCCCGGCCGGCGAGGCGTGCACCGCGGCCAGCTGGCCGCGCAGCGCCTCGAGCTCACGGGCGAGCCGATCCAGCACCCAGTCCACCTCACTGGTCTTGTAACCGCGGAGGACCTGGGTGAACTTGACGGCGTCGACGTCGGAGCCGGTCACCCCGAACGCGGGAAGCACGGTGGCCGTCGTCCCCCGCGGCAGGGGTGGCAGCTGCTCGCCGCGACCGAACAACAGGCTGGCCGCGCCGAACAAGACGATCGCCACCAGCACCAGGACCACCAGGTACAGCAACACCAACGCCACGTGTCGATACTGCCCTATGCCGCCGACAAGGCGACGGTCAGCGTGACCTCGCCTGGACCTACCCGGGCCTGATCGCCTGCATCGGTGGCCGGTCCGCCAGCGACACCGGCGAGGTGTGCTGGACGTAGCCGTAGCCCTCGGGTCCGTCGGCCATGAACTGCGTCAGCCCGACGCCCGAGTCCGGGATCCCACAGCGCGACAGCAGGGTCGCGATGACCTGCCGGCTCATCACGCCCAGCTCGGCCAGCGGCCGGTTGCGGTGCGCACGGACCCCCAGGTTGGCCTGGGCGATCGCGTCCAGCCCCAGCCGGTCGAAGGTGTCCACCAACAAGCCGATCTCCACGCCGTAGCCCGGGGCGAACGGCACCGAGGTCAGTAGCTCGCGGGTCGCCGCGTATTCGCCCCCGAGCGGTTGCACCATGCAGCCCAGTTCCGGACGCAGAGCCGCAAGCAGCGGCCGGGCCACCAGCTCGGTTACCCGCCCACCTCCGGTGGCACTCGCATCGGCCGCCACGTCGCCGACATCGGCGAGCTCGCTGCCCCGTAAAGGCCGCCGATAGAAGCTTTTAACCAGGTGAATGTGGTCGTCGGTGAGCAGCGGAGCGACCAGCCACGGCACGAACATCGGGTGCGGATCGATCAGGTCGGAGTCGACGAACACCACGATGTCGCCGCTGGTGGCCGCCAGCGAGCGCCACAGCGCCTCGCCCTTTCCGGGCCGTGTCGGCACCTCGGGCAGCGCCTGCTCACGGCTGACGACGCGGGCGCCCGCGGCGACGGCGCGGATCTCGGTATCGTCTGTGGAGCCCGAGTCCAACACGATCAGCTCATCGACCAGCCCATCGACCAGCGGTGAGATGCTTTCGATCACCGATTCGATGGTTTCTTCCTCGTTGAGGGCCGGCAGCACCACCGAGATGGTCCGCCCCGCCTTCGCGGCCTCCAGCTCGGCGATGGTCCAGCTCGGCCGGTTCCAGCTGCGGTTCGCCAACCAGATGTCGCCGGGCCGGGCGGCGAGCATGCCGTCGTTGACGACATCGCCGGTGACCAGGTCAGATGTCGTCATGTCAGCCCCCGCACCGTGCGCGTCGGCGGGCGTGTTCCCTGGATCGAGGCCACCATTTCCAGCACTCGGCGAGTGGCCGCGACCTGGTGTACGCGAAACATCCGCGCGCCGGCGGCCGCCGCCAGCGCGGTGGCCGCCAACGTTCCCTCGAGTCGCTCGGTCAATTGCACACCCAGAGTCTCCCCGACGAAGTCCTTGTTACTCAAAGCCATCAGCACGGGCCACCCGGTATTAACGAGATCGCTCACATGGCGCAGCAGCAGCAGCCCGTGGAAAGTGTTCTTGCCGAAGTCGTGGGTCGGATCGATCAGCACCCGATCGCGGGCCACTCCGCATGCCACCGCCCGCTCGGCGGCCGTGGTGACCTGGGCGATGACGTCGTCGACCACGCCGCGGGTGGTGATTCCGTAGTTCACCCGGAACGGGCGTGTGCGCGGCAGCGCGTTGCCGGTGTGCGAACACACCAGGCCCGCCCCGAACTCGGCGGCCACCTCCGGCAGCGCCGGGTCGATGCCGCCCCAGGTGTCGTTGATCAGATCCGCCCCGGCCGTGCAGGCCACCTTGGCCACCTCGGAGCGCCAGGTATCGGCGCTGATCAGCTGGTCGGGATAAGCATCGCGCAACCATTCGATGAACGGCACCAGCCTGGCGATCTCGGTGCCGGCATCGACCTCTTGTCCAGGGCCGGCCTTGACACCGCCGACGTCGATGACATCGGCACCGTCGGCGACGGCCTGATGCACGGCCGCCCTGGCAGCCTCGTCGCTGAAGGTTGCGCCCTTGTCGTAAAACGAGTCCGGGGTGCGGTTGATGATCGCCATGATCAGCGCACGATCGCCTGCGACCGGGCGGCCGCACAGGTTCGAACGGCCGGCGGCTGACGCCGGCGGTGTCGAACGGCCGGCGGCTGACGCCGGCGGTGTCGATTGGCCGGCGGCTGACGCCGGCGGTGTCGATTGCACACGTATATGGTGCCCGGTCGCCTCCGAGGGCGCAGCCTGGGGATCGAGTGTGCGGGCAGGGCGCGCTGTTGCGACGTGTCGTCGCCATGAGCGCACACGCGACGCCGTCAGCGCACACTCAGCCCTTGGGCCGCTTGCCTTCGCCTACCTCGCCGGGGTACTCGTCGTAATAAGGCACGTAGCCCTCGTCGCGCCCGGCCAGCACATACAGCGGGTCCTCCACGTCGGAACCGTAGGCTTGCTCGCGCAGCTCCACCTTGCGGCTCTTGAAGGTGGTGGTCTGCTCGATGGACTCCACCACCCGCACGAAGAGCGGCAGCGCGTAGGCGGGGAGCTGGTCGTAGACGGCACGGGCCAGCGACTGCCCGTCGAACTCGGCGCCCCCGCGCAGTTTGACCGCGGCCATGCCGGCCCGCCCGCCGGTACGCGGAACCTCGACCCCGAAGACCGTGCAGTCCTCGACGGAGTCGTCGGACGCCAGCGCCGCCTCGACCTGCGTGGTGGCGACGTTCTCGCCCTTCCACCGGAAGGTGTCGCCGAGCCGGTCGACGAACGCCGCGTGCCCCATACCCTGCGGGCTCATCACGTCACCGGTGTTGAACCAGCAGTCACCCTCACGAAAAGCGTTGCGCACCAACTTCTTTTCGCTCGACTCCTTGTCGGTGTAGCCGTCGAAGGGCTGCAGCCGGTTGACCGGGCTGAGCAACAAACCGGGCTCACCGGCCGGGACGCGACGGACCCGCCCGTTGTCGTCCCGCAGCGGGGCGCCGGTGTCGGGGTCGTACTCGACATAGGCCAGCGGCATCGGGAAGACGCCGGTGGAGCGGGGCACGTTGAAGATGTTGATGAACGCCGCGTTGCCTTCGCTGGAGGCGTAGAACTCGCAGACACGGGCGATGCCGAATCGCTTCGTGAACTCGTCCCAGATCTCCGGGCGCAGCCCGTTTCCCGCGATTACCCGCACCTTGTGTGCGCGGTCGGTCGGCTTGGCCGGCTGGTTGAGCAGGTACCGGCACAGCTCACCGATGTAGATGAACGCGGTGGCCTCGTTGGCGATCACGTCGTCCCAGAACTTCGACGCCGAGAACGACTTGCCCAGCGCCAGCGTCGCCCCCGAGTTGATCACCGAGGACAGCGCCACCGTCAGCGCGTTGTTGTGGTACAGCGGCAGGCAGCAGTAGAGGGTGTCCGAGCTTTTGAGCCGCAACCCGATGCCGCCGAACGCCGCGAGCGCCTTGAGCCATCGCAGGTGCGTCATGACGCTGGCCTTGGGGAATCCCGTTGTGCCCGAGGTGAAAATGTAGAACGCTGTGTCCCTGGCATGCACGGCCGACGCCGAGGCGGGGTTGGTGGCCGGCGCGCTTACCGCGAACCGCTCCAAGTCCTCGACGGTCAACGTCGAGGTGCTGCCCGAGCCGCCGCACTCGGCCACGGCGCTGACCAGATCGGTCTCGGCGATGAGCACCTTGGCGTCCAGCAGGCCGAGGCTGTGCGCGAGCACCTCGCCGCGCTGGTGGTAATTGAGCATGCCCGCGACCGCGCCGCACTTGACCGCGGCCAGCATGGCCAACACGGCGTTGGGCGAGTTGCGCAGCATGATGGCGACGACGTCGCCCTGACCGACGCCGCGCGCGGCCAGCACGGCGGCGTATCGGTTGGCGGCGGCGTTGGCGTCACGGTAGGTCAGTTGCTGATCGCCCATGCGCAGGAAGATCCGGTCGCCGTAGCGGGCGGCCCGGTCCTGGAACACCGTGCCGATCGATTTCTTGGAGCCCGGCTGCGCCAGCAGCCCGGTCGTCGCGCCGCGCACCATCACCGGCAGGTCGGCCAGCACGGCCGGCGCCCGAACTGCGATGTCGGTCAGTTTGACCGCCGTGCGCGCTCCACCGTCACGATCGGACACGTGATCCCCTCGATTCGTTTCCAAAGTCAAGTTCGGCGGACAGCCTATAGGGGTGGCAAACCCGTCGGCGGCCTCAGTCGGGTGCGCACGCCTCCAGCGCCGCACTCACCTTGTCGACCAGCACCAACCGGTCCATCGCCACCTGCGAGATGTAACCGCTGTCCAGCAATCCGCACAACCACGTCCACAGCCCTTCGTAGTGACCGAACGGGTCCAGCAACACGATGGGTTTGCTGTGCAGACCGAGGAAGGCCGTCGTCCATGCGTCAAGCAACTCGTCGAGGGTGCCGAGACCACCCGGCAGCACGATGAACGCATCGGCGCGGTCTTCCATGAGTTGCTTGCGCTCGTGCACGGTGTCGCTGACGATCAGCTCGTCGGCGTCCGCGTCGGCAATCTCGCGGCGCATCAAGATCTTGGGGATGATGCCGACGGTCCGGCCGCCCCGGGCGCGCGCCGCGCTCGCCACCGCGCCCATCGCCGACACCCGGCCGCCGCCCCACACCAGCGTCCAGCCGCGCTCGGCGATCGTCTCACCGAGTTCCGCAGCGACTCTGAGCAATTCGGGATGCTGCGGGCCGGACGCGCAGTACACACACACCGACCACTCGCCTGATGAATCGCGCTGGCCGGGCATATCCGCCAAAGGTAGACCAACCGCATACTGCCCGTCATATCTGGGCCTTTCGCACTGCCGCCCGGCTCTCGCACCATAAAATTCGGCAGTGCCGATTCGATGGAACGTCCCCCAACATGCGACGGCCTCAGAGCGGCTGGATGCAGCTCTGGCCGACGGGGCCCGGGGAGCAGTCGTGCTGGGGCCCGACGGCGTCGGCAAATCCACCCTGGCCCGGGTCGCCGCCGAGCGTTTCGCCGATCAGCACCCGAACACCCTCATCCGCTGGGTCACCGGCACCCCGACCGAGCGCGCGGTCCCGTTCGGGGCATTCAGCCACCTGGTGGAGATCGCCGACATCGGCAAGCCGGCCGCGCTGTTGCGGGCCGCCCGGGCGTCGCTGGGCGGGGACGGCCTGCTGCTCGTCGTCGACGACGCCCAACACCTGGACGTGCTGTCAGCCACGCTGGTCTACCAGCTGGCGCGGGACGGCGCGGGACGGCTCATCGTCACCGCCCGCGCCGACCCCGCTCCCGAAGCGATCGCGGCGCTGTGGAACGACGGCCTGCTCACCCGGATCGACATCGAGCCGCCCGGCGGGGCGACCGCGCCTGCGGACATCGACACGTTCCTCGCCGAGCTCCCCGCGGCGGCGCGCTCGGTCCTGGAATATCTGGCCGTCGCGGAGCCGCTGTCGGTCGCCGAGTTGACCGCGCTCGCCGGCCACGGCGCGGTGGCCGAGGCGGTGACGTGGGGTGCCGCGGAGACCCGGGCGCGGGGCGGGTCCTCCGACGACCCGGTCGTCTATACGGCCCACCCGCTGTTCGCCGAGCGTATGCGGGCCGCGCTCGACTACGACGACGCACGGCAACGGCGCACCGACCTAGTAAAGCTGCTGTCGCAGCGTCCGTCCGAGCACCTCAGTGACGGGTTGCGGTTGGCGTTGCTGGCGGTGGACAGCGACACTCCCCCACGGGTCGGCGACGTCATCGCCGCGGCCCGGCAGGCGCTGCGACTGGGCGACCTGGCACTGGGCGAACGGCTGGCCCGATCGGCGTTGCAGCGGTCCGGCGGGTTGGCGGCGCGGCTCGCACTGGCACATGCCCTGGCGTGGCAGGGCCGTGGTCGCGAGGCCGATTCTGTGTTGGACGGCGTCGACTCCACCGCGTTGACCGAGGAGGCGCTGATGGACTGGGCCCTGCTGCGCGCGGCGAACCAGTTCTGGATGTTGAGCGAACCGGAGCGCGCCACCGCGTTTCTGCGGACCGTGCGCAGCCGGGTCACCGATACCGGCCCGCGGACCACCCTCGACGCGCTCAGCGCGACCTTCGCGATGAACGCGGGCAACGTCAGGCACGCCGTGAAGGTCGCCGCCGACGTCCTCACGTCGCCGGCGGCCGATGACCAGGCGGTGGCCTGGGCGGCCAGTGCGGCCGCATTGTGCGCGGCCCGCGAGGGTCGATTCGATGACGTCGAGCCGCTGGCGCAGCGCGCCTTGGCCGCCGAACATCCCGGGCTGCTGCGCTTCACGATCGGGCTGGGTCAGACCACCGCGCTGTTGATGGCCGGCCGCCCCGACCAGGCCCGCCAGCTCGCTCAGCAGTTCACCGACTTCGCCGAACTGCAACAGCCGGGTCGCGCGATCGGCGAGGTGCTACTGGCGCATGCGCTAATCGCCGGTGGCGAATTTGTCTCTGCGGCAGCATTATTGATCCCGGCGGCCGCAACCCTGGAGCGCACCGGCTACTCCTGGGGGCCGCTGTCGCTGACGCTGCTGGCGACCGCGCTGGCCCAGCAGGGCGACACCGCTGCCGCGGCAAAGGCATTGAGCAGGGCCGAATCTCGGCACGGCACCAAGTCGGCCCTGTTCGCACCGGAGCTCGGTGTGGCGCGGGCGTGGCGGCTGGCCCTGGTGCGGGACACACACGGCGCGGTGGCGGCCGCGCGCGACGCCGCCCGGACGGCCGAACGCGGCGGGCAGCTGGGTGTGGCGGTGCGGGTCTGGCACGAGGCCGTGCGGCTGGGCGACAGCCGGGCCGCCGATCCTCTGGCTCGGCTCTGTGCCGAGATCGACTGTGTCGCAGGAAGAATCGCGCTATCCCATGCCCGCGCGCTGGCCGCCGGCGATGACGCGGGGCTGCGGGCGGTGGCGGACGAGCTGACGTCGATCGGCATGCACGCGGCCGCCGCCGACGCCGCCGCGCAGGCACAACGGTGCGGGGCCGGGAAGGCTTAGCCGCTCAGGTAGCCGCGCAGCACGTCCACCGCGGCGATGATGTTGGCGACCGCGACCCGCTCGTCGCGCTTGTGGGCCAGGTTGGGATCACCTGGCCCGAAGTTGACCGCCGGTATGCCCAGTGCGGCGAACCGCGCCACGTCGGTCCAGCCGTACTTGGCTCGGACGTTGCCGCCGGCCGCTTCGATCAGGGCCTTGGCGGCGGGTTGGGACAGTCCGGGCAGCGCGCCCGCCGCCGCATCGGTCTGTTCGATGTGCACGTCGAGCCCGGCGAGCACGTCGTGCACATGCTGCAGCGCGTCGGGCAGCGACCGGTCGGGGGCGAAACGGAAATTGACGGTCACCGCGGCCGCGTCGGGAATGACGTTGCCGGCCACGCCGCCGTCGATGCGCACGGCCGACAGGCCCTCGCGGTAGACGCAGCCGTCGATGTCGACGCTGCGTGCCTCGTACGCGGCCAGCCGTCCCAGCACGGCGCCGAGCTTGTGAATCGCGTTGTCTCCCAACCAGGATCGCGCCGAATGGGCACGGATGCCGGTCGCGCTGACCAGCACGCGCAGCGTGCCTTGGCAGCCGGCTTCGATGTAGCCGCCAGTGGGCTCGCCCAAGATGGCCACGTCGGCGGACAGCCAGTCCGGCAGTTCGCGTTCGATGCGGCCCAATCCGTTTGCCGCGGCCTCGATTTCCTCGCAGTCGTACATCACCAGCGTCAGATCGTGCACCGGGTCGGCCACCGTGGCCGCGAGATGCAGAAATACCGCGTCCCCGGATTTCATGTCCGCTGTGCCGCAGCCGTACAGGTCACCGCCCTCGCGGCGGCTGGGCAGGTTTCCGGCCACCGGCACGGTGTCCAGGTGCCCGGCCAGCAGCACCCGCGACGGCCGCTGAAGGTGCGTGCGCGCCAGCACGGCGTCGCCGTTTCGAATAATCTCGAAGCCGGAGGTCTGGGCCCGCAGCGCGTCCTCGACCTCGTCGGCCAGCCGCGCTTCGTCCCTCGATTCGCTGGGGATGTCCACCAACGCCGCGGTCAACGCGATCGGATCCCCGCGTAAGTCCAGCACGGTCTCAGGGTAGTGGCGATCGCAAGCGCGGCGGAGCCGGGCGCAGCGGGTCGCCACTACGACCAGTGCGGGCGATCGCAAGCGCGGCGGAGCCGGGCGCAGCGGGTCGACACCATCGGGATTAGCGGAAGACCCCGGGCAGGCTCAGGGTGGACAGCGTGTCGTCCGACAGCGGGT
>NZ_DASUHS010000271.1:0-8834 GCF_036273375.1 Mycobacterium sp.
GTGCGGTGACCGAAGCAGGGTCTTTGTAATACACATCGAGGTCAACGATCTTCCCGCTGCGCAGCGTATAGACCTCGATCAGATCCATCGTGACGCTTTCTCCCGAGGCGCGGGCGGTGAATGTCAGCGAAAAGCGCAACACCACAGCATTTTCACCCATCTGCTCCGAGCTGAACGGCCCCGGGCTGAGTATCATCGCGTCGTTCATCTTCTCCAGCAGATCGCGAAATCCACTGAGCCCGCGGTAGTCGCCGCTGTATGGGAGACCGCCCGCTTCGCGGGCGACGAAGTCGTCGTGCAGAAGACGGCCCATTTCGCCGAAGTCGCCCTCGCGTACCGCCGTGCTGAATCTCTGCACGATCGCGAGGCTCGACTCGGTCATGTGAAGTCCTCGAACTGCGCCGCTACGGACTCTTGCCCGGGACTGGTGTATTGCACGAGCTGAGGCATACCCTCAATCAAGCTCAGGTACTTAGGGATTGACTTCTGAACCCACTCGGTCTCGCCATGGGCAGTGCACGCCGCTTGGTCTCGGTACACCTCGACGACGACGTAGGAGTCGGGCTCGTCGACGCGCTTGGCGAATGCGTAGTACACCACCCCCGGCTCGTTCGCGTTGGTCATGACGGCGACATGCGTCATCAAGTCCTCGAACGCCGCTGCGTTCTCGCCCCGCACGCGCAAGTTGGCGATGAAAGTGATCACCCGTTGCCTACACCTTCGCCGGTTCGCCGATGACGTGGTGCGACGTGTTCAGCCGTTGGGTAGCCGCCGCTATCGTCCGCCTGATGCCCTCGCGGACGGAAATCTTGTTGGGGCCCAGCAGCTCGAGCATCTTCGTGGTGTCGGCCCAAATCGGCCAGGCCTTGCTGTTCTCCACAAACGTGGGCCTTTTGCCGAGAATCTCCCCGGCTATCGCGCAGTAATCCTGTGTCGTCACCGCCTCGGTCCCGCCGACATTGACGATCTCGGCGCCCACCCTGGCGATACCTGCTGCGGCGATGGTCTTTTCGACGTAGTCGTCCTCGAATAGCGGCGTGTGCACGTTTTGCACGCCGGGATACACACTGACGGGCTCGTCCCGCATCATCTGGTCGATGCGCTGTGTCACGCCGCCGCCCCGAGGGCCGTAGAAGGAGAAGATGCGCACGATCGTCACCGGCAGTTGGTAATCGACGCTGAGGTGTTTGAGCAGGAATTCGGCCGCGATCTTGCTCGCCGCATAATTCTCGGCAGAGCTGTGCAGTCCGTATGGGTCGTCCTCTCGCAACGGCCGCTCGCCCTGATACTGGTAGAGCGAGCCGGTGCTCCCATGCACGAATGCCGTGCAGTCGCGGTACCGCCTGGCGAGTCGTCCGGCGGCGCCGGCGTTTACCTCGTACGCGGTCTTTTGCGTCGGTGGGAGAACGGCGTAGTTGATCACGACGTCGACGTACTCCGGCAGTGGCGACAGGTCCGGGTTGGCCAGATCGAAGGAGATCGGGTGCGCGCCTGCGCGTTCGAGCATCCGACTCTGCTGGGGGTCGGAGAAGCGAGCCACAGCGATGACCTCGTTGGACTTCGCGAGCTCGGCGGCCACCGGGAACGCCACTACGCCGCTCGCGCCGGTGACGAGGACGCGCCTTCCGGAAAGCTGTGTCATGTCAACCTCTTTCATTGCGAGTTCATGTCGGATGTGCGGCGGGCGATCCTGGCCGCTGCGGCACGCAGCCACTGTGCGTCATGGAGGGTGATCAGCGGGGTGACGACGTCCTCGCGCAGCCGCGTGAGTCTGGACGACTTGAGCCGCCACTGCCCGTCGGTCTTCTCGTACTTCTCGTGGTAGTGGCCGTATCCCCTCAGTGTGATGATCGGGATCAAACGCACGACGTCGTTGAGCGCCCAGATTCCCCGCGCGGTCGTCTGCGACGTGAGCGAAATCTCGGGGGTGTGCACCTGGTGCACCGTGGGTTGTGAACGCTTGCCGATGGTTTGGCGGGTGTAGGTGACGAACTCGTCCGCACCGACGATGACACGACTGGCGGAATCGACTATTTCGCTGACGAAGTCCTCGGCGAACAGCTCGCGCCACGCCACCCAATCCTTGGCATCGAGGTGGCGGCAGTAGCGAGCCTTCAGCTGTTTGATCGACTCGATCTCCAGCAGCACGGCCGGGTCATCCATCGGCGCCCTCCATGGCCTCGGCCTGGTAGCTGCCCATGAACTCCATCGGCACGCCACCCATGGTGCAGATAAAGAGGTCCACACCCGGCAGTCCGGTGTCGAGCACGGTGACCTCGCCGGCGTGCTCGCGCGCCTTGGCCTGCACGGTGTCGTAGTCGTCGGTGAGGAACGACAGCGCGGCAAGTCCTTCGGGAACCGATGAACGCAGCTGTTCCGGAACGTCGAGCACCTCGACGAGGCCTGCCTCGCCGCTGCCGAGGATCGTCACGTCCGCGCCGCCGGTGGGCGGCCAGCCGAGCGTCTTCTCGAGGATCTCGCCCGGCACCGGAAAGCGGTACTGGACTTCCATGCCCACCACGTCAGTCAAGAACTTGACGAACGTGGGAGCCGAATGGCTGAGCATCACGACGTGGTGCAGATGATCCGGCACGTCGATACCTCCCGGTGACAGGGCCTTTGCCGGATGCTAGCCAGCGCAGTCGCGTCTGCACCAGGGTTTGGCGAAATTTTTTTCCTGGGCAGAAAAAAATTTGTCCCTTTTAGGCGTGGGAGAGCATCTGCTCGAGTCCCGTGACGACCACATCCAGACTGAACAGCAGTTGGGCTTCGTCGTCAGTGTCATCCCCACGCGCCGCAACCACCTGTCGCAGCATCGGGAAGGTGCCCTCGACGGCGCCGCCGAGCGCCGTCGCGACCTCATCGACATTGGGATGCACCGTGCTCTGCGCAAGGAACACCGCTTCGCGACCCGCGGCATGGCCCAGCTCGGTGACGAGACGAAGAGCGTGCCCGGCGTCGACGACCGAAAATCCCGCATCGACCAACTCCTGCAGCACGCGCTCCACGGGTGCCAGGGCTCCAATTCCCTTGGGCGGCAGGCGGAAGTAGGTCGCGAGCACTCCGAGTTCGACGACGGCATCACGTAGCGCCGCGCAGTAGATACGAAGCACGCTGCGCCAGTCACCGCCCGCGGGCATCGCGACCCGGGTGAGCGCCGACTCGAAGACGTCCAGAGCGACCAATTCTCGCAAGGCGTCCCGATCGCCGACGTGATAGTTGAGCGCCTTGGGATCCACGCCGAGCACGTCGGCCACTGCCTGCATCGTCAGCGCTTCGGGTGCGACACTGCGTGCAGCCGACACGATGCGATCGCGACTGATCCGGCGCGGACGCCCCCGTTGGCGGGGAGTTGTCGCGAGGTCTTGCGCATCGGGCACGGCGAGCCTTTCGTCGCTGATCGACACCACTATAAATTTATTTCCAGCCCGGGAAGGAATCTTTGGCAGGCGACGGCGGAATGATGATTCGTCCCGGTGATGCAGGACGGTCGATGCGGTAGGTGATCACTAATTGAAATGATCGCGCCGAGAGAAACTCTGGGCTATTCCTGCGTGCGCTGGCATGCTATCGATTCGTGCGGGTGTGGCTGAGTGGCTAGGCAGCGGCCTGCAAAGCCGTACACGCGGGTTCAAATCCCGTCACTCGCTCCAAGGCAGGACAAGGGTGGAGCGCCGCGCGAAGTCAGAGCAGAGCGTGCGGAGTCACGAGGAACTTCTCTCCGGTCGCTCGCTTTGACGTAGGCGTTCACTACAGATCTTCCGCGACGGCGTCGAGGTAGAACCATCGGCCGGCGCGACGCTCGAAGCGACTGCGCTCATGCATGCTGCCCGCGCGGCCCCCGGACTCGTAGCGGGCCGTGAACTCCACTTCTCCGGAACCATCGCCTGGCCCACCAGCCAGGGTCCCGATCACCCGTAAGCCAGTCCAGGCGATGTTTGGGTCGACGGTCACGTCGGCCGGGCGCGTGCGCGGGTGCCAGGTGCGGAACAGGTAGTCGGCGTCACCGCAGGCGAAAGCCGAGTACCGCGATCGCATCAACTCCTCGGCCGTCCGGGCCTGTGACTCGCCTTCGTGAAACGGCCCGCAACAGGCGCGATAGCTCGTGTCGCTGCCGCACGGGCACTGCGGCCCAAGGAAGTCGTTCACATCAAAAGCTTGACAGACCCTTAGGGTGACTCCCCCGGCGGCGCGGCGCCTGCGGCGTCCTGCAGCACCTGCTGCAACTTGTCGAGCGGATCACCGTCCGCAGGATCAAGTCGGCGTGGTGCGATCTCGCGGCCGTCGCCCGTGACGGTGACGAGCGGTGGTGGTGGTGGGGGTGGCGCCGCCGGTGGCGGTGGTGGCGGAGGGGGTGCTGCCGGGGGCGTGGCGTTGAGCGCAGTCCTCTTGGCCGCCAATCGGTTTGCGGCATCCTCACGGATGGCATGCCGCTGCGGGTCCGGGTCGATGTTGCCGGCGAAGCAACCCCGCGGCGCGGCGTCGACGACGGCCAACGCGCTCGCGTAGCGTTCGTCGGCACGTGGGCGGTCCCCTGCCACCGCGGCCCGGTCGCCCTGGGTCTCGCGGACCAACTCGAGATTGACCCGCACGGGGCAGGAACCGACGGTGTCGCTGCGGGCCAGCGCGTCGGTGAAGTGGGCGTCGGCATCCTCTAGCCGGCCGTCGAGTACGGCGGCTGCGCCCGCGGCGAACGGCGCCCTCGCCGGTTCCACCACATTGACGACTCCGAGAATCGCCGCATCGGCCCGCACCGCGCTCCCGTCGCCGCGCGCGAAGGCGTGGGCTGCCGAATTGCCGACCAACACAACTGAAAACAGCTTGACTGCGACCAGCAGTGCGACGGCGACGACCGGCGCCGAATAGATGAGGAGCCGCCGTCGCAGCCGCAATCGCGCCGGTCTGCGCGTCATGACGCCAAGTCCCGTCGCGCGATGCGGCCGCGGCGAAACTCGCGGACCGACAGGTAGATCTCCGCGAGCAGCAGCCCCGCCGCGAGCAGCGCAGGCAGCCAGTACAGCTCGGTCCGTTCGGAAGCATCTGCTCGGCTATGCGGTGTGTCGGGCAGATTAAGTTGAAGGGGTTGTTCGAGATCGCGGTGTATATAGGGAACGTCGAGTTGTGCTGCTATTCTGCGCAACTCGGATTCATTGATCGTGTCGGTGCGACCGTAGCCCACCACCGCTCCGCCGGCGACCGACCCCCGCATGAGGTTGAAGTCGCCCTGTGGCGCGCGCGATCCGGGCGCGCCGGAACCGAAGTAGAGCACCACATTCCGTGCACCCGGGTATTGCTGTGTCGCCTGGATCAGCTGGTATCGCAGCACGTTGTCCGCCGCCCCCGCGTTGGCCTCGGGACTCGCGTTCTGGGAGCCGAGGGCCGTGATCGTTGGGCGCAGGCTCCAAACATCGTCGGACAGCGGCCAATCCAGCGAAGCCTTCGAGGTGAAGCCAACGAGCGCGTACCGTGCCCCCGGGTACTGCTTGATCAACGCCGCGATGTCGTCGCGCATGCCCACGATCCGCGGTTCACCGTTGCCGAGGTCCTCGACTCCCGAGGAGGCCGACTGATCGACGACGAGGAACACGTTGAGATTAGCGCCGGCGGCGGCCGTTGCGCCCTGGCGGTTTCCGTCATCGAGAAGTGCCGGGCGGGTGGTCGCCGCGATGAGTAGCAACACCGCAAGAGTCACACCGGTCCATCGCAAGGTGGCCCGCCTTCGGTGTCCGGCCGAGAGCAGCGCCTGGCGCAGCGCCACCAGGCGCGCGAGCAATAGCGCACCAACAACGACGGCGAGGATCGGCCAGGGCAGCACGGGCTGAAACGTCATCGGCGCAGTACCAACAGGGCCACCGACAGCACGGCCGCCGACAACAGGGCGATCACCAGTGGTACTACCGGCGCATCGCGGAAGTCCGCTGTCACAACGGTGCCGTCGGCGCGGCGCGCCGGGGCGGTGTGCGCGCGAATCTCGTTGAGTGCCGCCGTCACTGATTTCGGGGCCGGCACGACGTACCGGCCACCGGTCTGCTTGGTGAGCGCCACCAGCGCACCACTCGCGGGTGAGGGGGCAGTGTCGATCACATTGACTTGGGCCCCAGCCCGCTCGGCCAGGGCCCGGACACCGCCATCGGTGAACAATGCGGCACGCCGCTCCTCGGGGGCGTGAAGATCCGAAGGACCGAAATAGATGACTGAGCGCCTGCCAGTGCTGCGCGGCTCGGCAGACGGGAACCCCGAGAGGCACAGCGCAAGAACGTCGTTCACGCTTGCGGCGTAGTCGGTATAGGACACCGGCGGGGCGAACGACGCCGACTGCGCCCTGCGGGCACCGGTGAAGTCACCGAACCGTGCGGCGGCGTACTGATGGTCGCGCGTCAGCGGCACCAGACGGCGGTTCGCCGATGTCAGGCCGATGCGTTGCGCCTGAGGGGACGTAATGGCCCGCCGCGCGAAGTAGTCGAGCAGTTCAGTCGTCGCCGCGTCGGTCACCGGCTGCCCGACGCACAGGATGATGTCCTCGGGGTGAGCGCTGTCGAAATCGTTGCTCGCCACGGCGGGACGGGCCGCAGCCCAGGTCGCGGCGCCGAACATGACCGTCAGCACCACCAACGTCACAATCGTTGACAGCGAACGCAGCCGCGCCACTTTCGCGTACTCGGGCAACCGGGTCAGCCGCGCGACGTTGGCCAGTGGTCGCAGCCTCCTCCGAGCGGCGGTCATCGGAAGCAACGCCGCCAGCGCGACAACTGCGACGAAGCATGCCGCTCCGATGGCGCCTACCGGCCACCACTTCAGGTCCACGAGCGGATCAACTCCTGCGCCCGGGCACTCAGGTCGGCGACGTCGATCCGCGACTCGGCGTTGAATTGTGCGTCATTAAGCTGGGTGAGCAGCGGCGCGGCCGGGGCTAGGTCCCCGCCGGCCATCGCACCGATCTGCACGTACTGGGCCCGCGCGCCGGTCGCTTGGTGCAGAAAGCTACGCACCGTCCGGCTGATTGCCCCACATGCTGCCGGGGCCGACATCCGCCCGACATCGTGCTCGCCGCCGATGCGCTGCACGCAGTGGGCGAATCGGTTGCGGATCAGCCAGGCGTGCATTCGCCGTACGGCCGGGATGCGCCGCAACCGGCGTGACGGTAGTGTCCACACGAAAATGCCCCCGTACCAACCGATCACAGCAAGAATCGGCAGGACAGCCAGCCACAGCCAGCACGACGAGTACGGCTGCGGACCGAACATGTGGCGCAGCAGGTCATCCGGCACGGGCGGCCACCTCGGTCAGGCGAACGAGTTCGCCCCGAATGTCCCTGCTGCCGGCGATGGTCGCGTGCGCAGTGGCGTGAGCGGTCAGGAACGCATCGAGGCGGTCGCGGCGCGTCCGCTCGGCGCGGCGGTACGCGGTGACGACCCGCGGGCCGAGGTCGGCGCCGTTCAGGACGAAACGACCGGTGGCGACGTCGTACCCGTCGGTGTTGTCGGGACCCACCGCGGGCATGTCCGACACCATCGCCCACATGATGTCGTGGCGCCCGGTCAATCTGGTGAGCACTTCGCCCAGCCGCTCGTCAACATCGGGCTCGTCGGACACCACGATGATGAGCATGGTGTGGCGGTAATGCGTTGCGACGTAGTCGAGTTGAGCGGTGATATCGCTGCGGCCGGGACCGGCCGTGGTGTGCTGGTACCAGCGGTGCAGCAGGCCCTCGATGTGTGACTCGCCGCGCCGCTGCGGAATGTTCACGCAGCCGCGACGGTCACCGTAGACCATGCCGATCTGGTCGGATCGCCGCAATCCGATCAATCCCACCGCGCCCATGACGTGCGCGGCGACGTCGCGTTTGCATTCCCCGCTCGGGGCGAGCGCCGACATGTTGCGGCCGGCGTCTGCGACAAGCAGGATCTTGTGATGCTTTTCGGACACGAACCGTTTGATGAGCACGCCGCCCGAACGTGCGGAAGCCTTCCAGTCGATGTCCCGCACGTCGTCGCCGGGAACGTAGGGCCGCAGGTCGTCGAATTCCATGCTGCGCGTATGTAATAACGCATAGCGACCGCCTTCGAGCAAGCCGCGGGTGTCGGTACCGAAGTGCGCCTTGGCGCGGTTGAGGTGCTTACCCAAGATGACCTCAGGGCACGCGCACGGCCCGCAGCGCGGCGTCGACCACGACCTCGGAAGTGATGTCGGCGCTGGCCGCCTCGAAGCCGAGGATGAGCCGGTGCCGCAGCACCCGGTGCGCGAGGTGTGCGATGTCCTCGGGCAGCACGTGCGCACGTCCGGACAAGACCGCCTGCGCCCGGGCCGCCTTGCAGAACGCGATGGTGGCGCGTGGGCTGGCGCCGTACTCGACCAGGCGCGCGATCTGCTTGGGTAACGCCCGCGCGGGGTGGCGGGTCACGTCGACCAGTTGGCTGGCGTAGAGCATCAGCGCGCGGTCCATGTGGACGTGGCGCACCACCTCCTGCACGCGCAAAACGTCGTCGAGGCCGACCACCGGCGCAGTCGGCCGTTCCCTGTCATAGACGCCGGCGTCGATCCGGGCCATAACTTCTACCTCCTCCTCCGGCGAGGGGTAGCGCACGATTTCCTTGAGCAGGAAGCGGTCAGTCTGCGCCTCCGACAGCGGATAGGTGCCTTCCTGATCGACGGGGTTTTGGGTGGCGACGACCAGAAACGGATCCGCGAGCGGGTGCACCTGCCCGGCGATCGTGGTCTGTCGCTCCTCCATCGCCTCGAGCATCGCGCTCTGCGTCTTGGCACTGGATCGGTTGATCTCGTCGAGTAGCACGATGTTGGCGTGTACCGGACCTAGTTGGGTGACGAAGGAGTTG
>NZ_DASUHS010000272.1:0-4506 GCF_036273375.1 Mycobacterium sp.
ACAGGGTTGGCGAAATTATTCACGGCGAGCACTCCGCTCAACCCCCCATTGGCCGGTTTGAAGAGATTGACGAAGTCCGACAATCCTGTCGGGGCGATGTGCAGCGTCTGTTTGATGTCGTCGAGGCTGTCGACCAGCACCTTGGTGATCGATGCCAACTTGTCTGACGTACTGCCGAGGGCCTCGCGATTGTCGGCCGCGAAGCTTTGTACGTCGGCGACGGCTGCGTTGAGGTCCTCGACCGACTGACCGACTTTGGCTGGGTCATCGGCTAGTAGCCCCGATACTGCGGCCAGGTTGCGGTTGAGCTGCTCGAGCAGATCAGCGCTGTCGTGCAACGCCGACACCAGCGTCGAGAGGTTCTTAAGCGTTGAGAAGATGTCTTTGCTGTGGTCGCCGAGCACCGACAATGTCTGCGACAGCTTGATGATGGTGTCACGCATGCTCGCACCTTGTCCGCGCAAATTATCGGCGGCCGTGTTGATGAGCGCACCCAGCGTGCTTACACCGCCTGGCTGCGTGGGCCGCAACAACTGGGTCAAGCGCTCCAGCTGCGCCCGCAAGTCATCCCACTCGACCGGTACCACGGTGCGGTCTTGCGCGATGACTGCGCCATTTTGCATCGCGGGTCCGCCGGTGTAGGGCGGCGTTAACTGGATGAACCGACCGGTTACCAGCTGCGGTGAGAGGATCGCGGCCGTGGCATTGGCGGGGACTTTGTACTTTCGATCGAACCAGAAGGTGATTTTGGCCCGCTTGGGCTGCGGTTCGATTTTGTCGATCCTGCCAACCGGCACCCCTCGGATGAGCACGTCGTCACCGGGAAACACGCCGGTGCTGTTGTCGAAGTAGGCGACCACGACCGTTCGGGCAACATGATCGGCGGCGGCCATTGCGACGAACAGTCCGGCCGCGAGCAGCACGACGAGGATTGTCGCCAGGATCGTGCGCGGCCGTCTGCGCAATGTTGTTGTCACGGTTGGCCCGCCGGCTGATTCGCGGGCGATACCTCACCTGGTGCTGGCACGTTGACAGGAGAAGGTGTCGGCTCGGGTATGGACTGCAATCCAGGCGGTGGCAGAGCAGGCGGCCCGGGCGGCGGACCGCCGGGCGGCGGGGCAGGCTGCGGCTGTCGGTACGGATAGCGGGGATCGCCTGGGTTGCCGGTAATCGCGTCGGGCAAATTCAATGACGGCTGCCCGCCCTGACCTGTCCGGGGGTAGGGCATCGGCAGCGCCGGGGTTCCGGGCTGGCCGGTCTGGGGGTCGGCTAGCTGCGACGGCAGCAACGTGGCCGGGTCCAATCCCAGGTCGGAGAATGCGGCATCGACGAATGGTTGGACGAATTGACCTGGCAGCAGGTTAGCGACGTACACCTTGAAAAACGGCCCGCCCGAGATGGTTTCACCAAGCTGCATGACATACCGGTTGAGGCCTGGAATGGCCTGCTGTAGCCGCTGCTTGCGTTTGTCGATGATCGTCAGCACATCGTTGAGCTTGTCCAGCGCCGGCTTGAGCTCCTGTCGGTTTTCGACGATGAATCCCTTTAGTTGTCGCGATACCGCCGAAATATTGGCCCAAATCTGATCTAAGGCCGCGCTCTGCGTCCTTAGTTGCGCAAGCACCGTATTGCTGTCCTTCACCAGGCTGATGACTTGGTCACTACGCTTGGCCAGCACTCCCGTCGCTTTTGCCGCATTGTCGAGCAAATTGCGCAGTTGTGTGTCGCGGGCGTTGATTGTTTGCGCAAATCGAGCTAGCCCTTGCACGGCGTTCCGCAGATTCGGTGGGGTCGAGGAAAAGGTTTGCGCCAAACTGGCCAATGAGTCGGACAGCTGATCGGTATTCAGTCCACTGATCGTGGTGGCCAGGTCGCCGAGGGCGTCGGGCAGCTGGTAGGGCGATACCGTCCGGTCAATCGGGATCGCGCCCCGGAGCTGTCCCTCACCCCGGGGTGTGATCTCAAGAACCTTGGTGCCAAGAAGGCTCCGCGCTTTGATTGCCGCCTCGGTGCGATCCCCCACATGAATTTTCTTTTCCACCTTGAACGTGACGAGCACACCGCGTCCGTCGAGTTCGATGCCTGACACCTTTCCCGCCGGGTAACCGGAGACCTCGACGACAGCGCCGGTGCGCAGGCCGCCAGCGTCGGCGAAATAGGCCGAATAGTTCTTGCCTTGGTTGAAGAAGGGCAACTTCTGGTACTGCAGCGCGGCCAGCGCAATGACGGCCAGTATCGCGGCGCCGACGGCGCCGGTCAGCAGCGGACTGCGTTCAGAAAACGATTTCATTTCGGCGTGCACCGTCCGGTGCTTTGACCGGCCATCTTGACGTACACAGGCTGGCCCCCTTTTCCGTTCAGCTTGAGCACGATGTTGCACAGGTAGAAGCTGAAGTAGTCGCCGGAGATCCCTTGGCGCACCAGTACTCGATATTTATCCGGCAGGGTATTGAGCAGATTGTCGAGATAGTCGCTGTCGGCTGCCGCGATGCCCGCGGCCCGGTCGGTCTCGTGGACCACCTGCCGCAACGGCTCTCGCGCCTGCGACAGCAAATCGGCGATGGAGCCGGCAGCGGCGTTGGTGTAGGCCACCACGTTGGAGACATCGGTCTTGCGTTCGGCCAGTCGATGGATTAGTTCGGACAGCGATGTCACCGCCTTATCGAGCTGGTCGCTCTGGCCGCCTAGCGATCCCAGCACCACGTTGAGGTTGTTTATAACCTGCCCGATCAGCACATCACGGTCGGCCAACGTGTTGGCCACCGCAGCGGCCTGGTCCAAAAATGACCCGATGGTTGGGCCCTCGCCCTGAAACGCCTTTATCAACTGTGCGCTGAGCGCGTTGACTTGTTCCGGGTTCAGCGCCCGAAATAGCGGACGGAATCCGCCAATCAGCGCATCCAGATCCAGTGCCGGTTTGGTGCGGGCCAACGGAATTGTCTGACCGGGACTGAGATTCTTGATCCCCCCAGCACCTTCCTGCAGGGCGAGGTACCGACCGCCGAACGGGTTGTCGTAATGGATTGTCGCCTGGGTTCCTTCAGTAAGGACGACGGAATCATCGACAGAGAATTCGATGCGCACCGTCGCGTCCGGGTTGATTGAGATGTCCTGGACCTTGCCGACCTCCACCCCGGCGATCCGAACCATGTTGCCCTTCTTCAGACCCGACACGTTGGTGAACAAAGCGAGATAGGCCTTGCCCTCACCGAACCGGAACTGCCCGTAGATGGTCAGCAACGCGAAAGTGACCAGCAGCGTCGTCGTCAAAAAGATAGCCACGCGCCAGGCCGCGCCTCGCAGGGTTTTCCTCACGGTTTGTTCTCCTCAGCTAGACCATCGACCCTCACGGCGGCGCGGGCGGGCCAGGTTGGTCCGACGGCTGAGCCGGCGGTGTCGACTCCGGTCCAGGCTTGGCCGGCGGCACCCCGGGCCACAGCGGCACCCCGCCCGGGCCGTACAGCGGCGCGCCGTACGGGGCCGCTCCGGGGTAGGGGATCGGTCCGGGCGCCGGCCCGGGAATGCACTGGCGGATGCTGGGCGGTTGTGGCACAGCGCGGGTCACCGGGAGGTAGTCGGCATAGCAGGGATGGCCGATGCCGGGATTGGGTCGGATGTCGAGGCCGGTTCCCCAACCGGTGTTGGTAATTAGCTGTCGTACCGGGAAGTTCTTTGTCGCGTCCGGAAGCGACCCGCATCCCGGCTTTCCCCCGGGTCCGCCCTTGGCGGCGACAATGGGCAAATTGTCCGGATACATGTACGGGTCGTGGCCGAGCGAAAGTCCGAAGTCAAGTTGGATCGAGGTGCCGTCGTTTCCGCCCCATGCCCCACGACCCCCTTTATCCAGGTACCACTGGGCACCCTGCATGAAGCAGGTGTACTCCGGGTTGTACGTGAGCAGCAGATTGGTCGTGGGCTCTAAAGTGTTGACCGATGCGACAAGGCTGTCCTTACTTGTGGCGAGTAGGTCGGTTCCGGCCGCGGAAAAGCCGATGGCGTTGAGCAGGAGCGCATCTAGCGCGGTCGAATGTTTGACGACGGTGGAGCTGGTGGTGCTGGCCGCGTTCAGGATTGTCAGGATGTCCTGAGCGGCTGGGGCATACGCGTTGTTGAAGCCATTCAACGAGCGCAAATCCTGGCGGAAGGTGTCGCTGCGCGCGTTGAGTGCCAGCAACACTTGATTGAGGTCAGTGGTGGCTTCGCCGATCCGTTCACCTTGTCCGCGCACCCCGTCGGCCACTGCGGTGAGAACCGCGTTGAGCTTGAGCGGATCGATCATCTTGATCAGATCGACGACGTTTTCAAACACGGTGTTGATCTCGGTGCTGACATTCTTCGAATGCAGGACCGCGCCCGAGGCCAGCCGCGCAGCACTCGGGTGTGGCGGGTAAGCCAACTCGACGAACTTATTGCCAAATGCCGTGGTGGCCTTGATCTCAGCCTGCACATTGGCCGGGATGTACCTAATCTGTTCAGGGTCGATCTCCAGCCTCAAGCTGGCCCCGT